>CAZVZI010000174.1:0-4442 GCA_964631455.1 uncultured Thermodesulfobacteriota bacterium
TTTAGTCTTACCATAAATAAGACAGCTTGGAGAGTATTTATCATCAGGATACTCCTCTATAATCCCTCCTTGAAATATAGCCTCTTCAACCTCATGGCGAAGCATATCCCTTGTAATCATCCTCTTTACAGCATGGTCCGAGAAGTTATATTCGCCGCTTATTATTTTATGCTGAATATCTTTTAATGCCATATGTTATTTACGTACAAATTATAACTCCAATCTATTTATTTTTCCCTCTGCCATGCTCTTTCTTTTCCTTGAATCCTCCGCCTTCACTTTCATCTTTCCCCATTTTCCCATGCCCCTTGCCGTGCTGGGCTGCTGCGTGCGCCTTGCCCATAGTGGTTAAAAGGTCGTCTGTGCGGATGCCGTATGCCTTTGCGACCCTTCCCCACGCATGTCCCTTGCCCTTCTTGTAATCCTTCACAATAATTGTAATGTCTTTGCCTGTCCTGTTTGATATGTAGATGGCCACAGAAAGGTCTCCCCAGCTTAAGCCTGTCAATGTCTTCTGCCTTAAAATAAATTCTTGTTTCATTCCAAGCTCTATTGCCAAAGCACCTGCAACCCTGTCCGGGCCTCCTGACGCAGATGCCTCAACATTGAGAAAGTTTATCTTGTCTTTGAGGCTCATTTCAAAATCAAGGGCTGATGCAAAGGCAGGTATTAAAACAATTGCTATTACTATCAGAAAGATTTTTTTCGTAGAGTCATGTGTCCTTTTTCATGTGTCCTTTTTTATGTAAAGTGCAAGGTTTGGGCCAAAGATTGCATTGTTAGGTTTACATTGTGACTTTTATTACAGTCTTTACATTCCCCCTTACATTAAAATCTCCTATAATCTCCATATGCCTTGGTTTAAGGTTTTTCTTCAATGTATCAAAAATCTCATTGGTTGCAGCCTCGTGCGAAACATATTTATTGCGGAAACTGTTTAAATATAGTTTCAGGCTCTTGAGTTCAACAACCTTCTTGTCAGGAATATAACTGACCTTTATTGTTGCAAAATCAGGGTAGCCGGAACGCGGACAGAGGCAGGTAAATTCAGGATAGGATATGTCAATGGTATAATCCCTGTCGGGATACGGATTATCCCATATTTCAAGTTTTGCTTTTTTGATTGCCTTCTCACCATATCTCATGGGAAGAGATTTTAGCAGGTTTATTGTCACATGTAAACCCCGCCGATATTTTACGGCATTGCAATAGAAATATTTATGGGCTATAGTTAGAACGATAGAAGGAGTAAAACTTATGGAAGAAAAACAAATGGAAGTCGTCCCCGGTCTTGCAGGCATACCTGCCGCTGAGTCAAGCATAAGCTATGTGGACGGCGAAAAGGGGATACTTGAATACCGCGGCATACCCGTTGAAGTCCTTGCAGAAAAGAGCACATTCCTTGAAGTCGCCTATCTTCTGCTTTTCGGCAAACTGCCTACAGAATCAGAATACAACAAATTTAAAAACGACATAACCTATCACACACGGCTGAAAGTAAAAATTCTCAGAATGATGGAATTCCTGCCGGAAAACGGCCACCCCATGGAGTATCTCCAGTCCGTGGTTGCGGCTATGGGCATGTATTATCCTGCAAGGGATGTAATGAACCAAGAAACCCGTTACTGGTCTGTTGTCAGGCTGATTGCAAAGATGCCTACCATAGTTGCGGCCTGTGAACGGCTTAAGTCCGGCGATGCGCCTATTCAGCCCAATAACGCCCTTTCATTTGCTGCTAATTTCTACTATATGCTCTTTGAAAAAGCGCCCGACCCTTTTTCAGAAAAGATAATTGATGCAATGCTTATCCTCCACGCAGATCATACCATGAATGCGTCAACATTCAGCGCGCGGGTTGTGGGGTCAACCCTTGCAGACCCGTATACGGTCGTATCTTCAGCCATCGGGACTTTGAGCGGCCCTCTGCACGGAGGGGCAAATGAAGAGGTCATCCGTATGCTCAAGGAGATTGGCGCCAAAGAAAATGCAAGGCCGTATATAGAGAAGATGATTGAAAAACATGAAAAGATAATGGGCGTGGGGCACAGGGTTTACAAGACAAAAGACCCGAGGGCTACATTTCTCCAGTATGCCCACAAGTTATTTAAGAATAGCGCCGGCAGAGGTAAGATACTTGAAATAGCGGAAGAGGTTGAAAGGGTGGTGAATGAAAAGCTGGCGAGCAAGAAACTCTATCCCAATGTTGATTTCTATTCCGGCATCGTGCTTCAGGAAATCGGCATTCCGACCGAGCTTTTCACGCCTATATTTGCCATGGGACGCGTTGCAGGATGGCTTGCTCACTGGCTTGAACAGCTTAAGACGAATAAAATATACAGGCCTGACCAGAAATATACAGGTTTATACAATCAAAGATATGTGCCTATGGAAAAAAGGAAAGGTTGAGGCTAAGGCTTAGGTTGAGATTTTTCTTAACCTCAGCCTTGACCTTAACCTCAATAAGAAGATATTTTTCCTTGACTTGCAGTTATTCTTTCTATACCATTTTTCTATCTGCAACAATTCCATAACGGGCGGTTAACTCAGCGGCAGAGTGTCACCTTCACACGGTGGAAGTCACTGGTTCAAATCCGGTACCGCCCACCATTTAAAGACAGTCGTCAAAAGCAAAACCCGTGCCCAGTTAGCCCCCGCCACTTGGCTTTTTGGGACATTGGTGGGTTCTCCTGTGGAGGTAACAAAAACTCATATGACAACACCCACCTCCACCCTTGGTTTCCCTGTTCACCGCCTCTATTGTGCCGAAGTGGTTGCGGCCAGTAACCCCTTATCTCACATTATAGAGGTATAGCAGCGCTGCCCATCCGCTTGGCAGTAATCGTTTCGGGGTTTGCAGTTCTTTGCCGTATTTGACCGCCATCTCCAGGAAATAACGCGCATGGAAAAAAGCCTCTACAATTGGCCTTGTGACCGCAAGCCAGTTCCTGTTATCTTCCTCCGAAAATGTCTTGCCTGTCCCTTCCCTGACAATATGCATAAACCAGTCATTGAGGAAACGATCCGGCGCTAACGCCTGAAGTTTTGCGACAATCTGAACACCGTTATTCCCTCAATCCTTCAACATCTTTGTTCTTTATATCTCCTCATTAACCGCTTCCAAAGAGCGCTTCAAGAAGTCTTTGAAACTTAGGCTTATTCCCCTGCTTTACGACAGACATCGTTTATAAAGAATTCCGACAGCCAAAGTCCGGCGCCTTTAAGCTTTTCCATGCTCCCGCGCACAGACTTTATAATACCCCTTTTCTTTGCAAGCATGATTATACCGACTGTCCCGATATAGCGGCATCCGAGCGATATGGCACAGCGTCTTGCCTCAAGATCATCTATGATTGCCCAGCAGTCTGGATTCCTTAGCGCAAATGACAGAACTGCGCTTTCCCCGCTCCCCAGATCCCAAGACGCTACATTAGGACTGATTTCTACCTTTACAATCCGCTTCCATGCCAAATTAGCAAGGATTATAGCAGTAGAGTCCATCTTCCCCTTTGCCATAATCTCATTATTAACGGCATCAGGTATAACAATATCTTTGAATAATGCGGGCAGAAGGTCGGCGTGGCCGCTGTTGGACAGGCAGATTAAAGGGGAGGCATCTACAACGACCCGGTCAATCGGCATTGCGCAACTCTTCCTCTATCTCATCAGCCGTATACTGGAACGGAGATACCTTAAAGCGGGACAATGAAAAGATAAAATCAGTTCTGCTCAACCCGGCAATCTCCGCAGCTTTCTCCTGGGAAACGAGTCCGAGTTCATACCATTTAGCCGCAGCAGCAAGCCGCATCTCGGCTGCGAATTCAGCAGGGCTCTTTCGTATTGCTGAAAATACGTCTTCCGGCATTTCAAGTTTCAATGCAACAGTCATATCCATCTCCTCTCAACCACATTAAACCACTACACCGCCTGTCAGTCAAGGGGAATGCCTATTTGTGCCCCATGTCCTGTTGTGTCGGTCATGCCGTCAATCCTTATTTTTCTTATCGCTTCATTCACCGCCTCAATCGTGCCGAAACGCTCCACCAGCATTTTTGCAAACCTTTGTCTTGATTTGGAAACCAGGAGAAGAGGAGTACCGCTGTTCCTTGCCATCCGCAAAGTCGGCCCCGCCGGACTGTTAACCACTGTGGCGTTGTTGTTGGCCAGGTACTTGAGCAAACAAAGCGTTATTTTTTATAACGAGCGGTAACATCTTTCCATTCAGTTTCTTCGCCGACAACGAAACAGTTTTTGGAGCCTGTTGCATCCGGGTTTGTTTCCAACTTTATATGCTTCATTTCTATCTTCTGTCCATTAGCAGCCTGTTTTTTTACAGTTGTTGATGTGCGATAGTCAGGTTCATTCCTTTCGTCAATTCTATATTTTTTCTTCTTCATCGCATTAGGGGACATTCGACCATCCTGAATGTGCTTTCTTACATTTTC
>CAZVZI010000175.1:0-4427 GCA_964631455.1 uncultured Thermodesulfobacteriota bacterium
TGCGGGCGCGCCTGTTATCTTATTTATTTTTGTAAATACAACGCCTTCAGGAACTCCAAAATTTTTGACAGCCGTTCCTGCCAATGCCTTTTGCATGAACTTGAGCCATATCGGCAGGGCTGCCCTTGCGCCTGTCTCCATGTGGCCGAGAGGCCTCTCGTCATCATAGCCTATCCATGCGCCGGCAAGAAGGTCAGGGGTAAAGCCCACAAACCATGCGTCGTTCAAGTTATTGGTGGTTCCGGTTTTTCCTGCTGCAGGTCTTCCAAGCGCCTTTGCCCTCTGGCCGGTTCCCTCCTGGATTACTCCCTGCAAAAGATTGGTCATGATAAAAGCAGTCTGCGGGCTTAAAACATCCTGCAGGATTGGAGACGGAGTTTCTTCAAGGATATTTCCTGCCTTGTCCGTAATCTTTGTTATGAAGATAGGCTCCGCCCTTTTACCCATGTTTGCAAATGTGGAATATGCGCTTGTGAGTTCCAGCAGAGAAAGGCTGGACGAACCTAATGCGAGGGAGAGGTCGTTATTCAATGGAGACTGTATGCCGAGTTTTTTTGCGTATTCTATGGCATAACCAGCTCCGATATCTTTTAAAATTTTTACTGTTACAACATTTCTGGAATGTGTCAGCGCCTGCCTGAAGGTTGTCGGCCCATAGAATTTTTCCTCGAAGTTTCTGGGCTTCCATTCGGTTTCCATGAGAGCGCCTGTTACAGGGCCTTTTGCGGCTTCCTCAAAGATAATGGGCGAGTCTATGATTATAGACGCAGGTGTGTAGCCTTTATCCAGGGCAGCGGCATAGATAATGGGCTTGAATGCGCTTCCAGGCTGCCGTTTTGCCTGCACAGCCCTGTTAAACTGGCTTTTTGTAAAATCCGCCCCTCCTACCATAGCCCTTACATAGCCTGTTGCAGGTTCCAGCGTAATCAGAGACGCTTGAGTAAGCGGCTCCTGTTCCAGTGCGACAGGTATAAGTTCGGATTCCTGCTTTAAGCCTGCAGGGACAAGGTTCGGAACCGATTTTACAGCAACCTTTATAACATCTCCGATTTTTATAACACGGGTAATATCTTGATTTTTTCCGCCGTCCGGGTCATCGGTTGGATTATAGAGTTTTGCCCATGCTGCGTCTTCAAATGTAAGCTGGGCTTTATGAGCGCCGATATTTACTAAAAAATATTGTTCCTGTATGTTTACAGCTGTTACAAGCCCTTGATATATCTTTTCCGGTTCCAACTGTTTTCCGTTTAATTCCGTTATTGCTTCAGTGAGGAATGCGTCCATTTCATCCTTTCCCCGATTAAGACCTTCGGGGACATGCTTTGTCAATCTTTTTACAGGCCCCCTGTAGCCGCGTCTTTTATCATGCTCTTTTAAGCCGAAGGCCGCTGCCTCGTTGGCAGCCTCCTGAAGCTCTACATTCAGTGTTGTATAAACCTGAAGCCCGCCTCTATAGAGGAGGTCTTCGCCGTATTTTTCATCTATATATCTGCGCACATGCTCCGTAAAATATGGGCCTACCCATAAACTCCTTATCTCCTTTGGCTTCAGTTTGAACGTATATCTAAGCGCCTTTTCCTCTTCATCCTTTGTGATATAACCCTCTTCAATCATCCTCCGCAGCACATACTCCTGACGCTGTTTTGCCACATCAGGATAGTGGTAGGGAGAGTATTTGCTGGGCGCTTTTGGAAGGCCTGCAAGAAGCGCCGCTTCAGCAAGGTTGAGATTTTCAACATCCTTGCCGAAATATGCCTCTGCCGCCGCCTGGACGCCGTATGCGCCGTTACCGAGATATATCTGATTGAGATAGAGGTGGAGTATATCGTCCTTTGAAAGGCTTTTTTCAATTCTGTAGGCAAGCAGCGCCTCTTTTATTTTTCTTCCGATGTTTCTTTTAGGGGTAAGGAAAAAGGATTTAGCCACCTGCTGTGTAATGGTGCTTCCGCCCTGAACAATCTTGCCTGCCGTGAGGTTCCTGTAAAAGGCCCTCAGGATGCTCCAGTAATCAACGCCCTTATGTTGGTAAAATTGGGCATCCTCAGCAGCCAGAAATGCCTTTATAAGGCGTGGCGGAATTTTTGAAAAGGGGACTACAATCCGTCTTTCTATGTAAAACTCGCCGATGACCTGTCTGTCGCCGGAATATATCTTTGTGATTATATTGGGGTTGTATTCATGCAGAGAGCTTAACTGAGGCAGTGTGCTTGCAAAATAGAGATAGATGCCTGAAGGAAGCAGCGCTGTGACAGAAATAATTGTGGCAAAAATTATAATAAATCGTTTTAACTTGTTTGCAGGCCCTGTTTTTTTCACCTGAAAATCCCCCTCACCCTAACCCTCTCCCGCAAGGGGAGAGGGGACATAAGAAGTTCCCCCTCCCTTGACGGGAGGGGATAAAGGGGAGGGTGATAATTTACATCGCCCTTTCTGCTTTTAAGATATAAAAGTTTCATAATAAAAATAATAATAACAAAAAAGATAAGATAAGGCAAGGGTGAGGGGGACAGGGGGAGGACGTTGTGAAAAATTATGAACTACCCATATACCCAAGTGGGTAGTTGACAGACATTGGATTTCAAGCTAATAATTAAAACTATTTTGTGGATACAAGAGATTTTATCTCTTGCAGACTTATGGTTCGACAGGCTCACCATGACAGGCTCACTATAGGACACTCTGAAAAACTTTTTTTCTGTCATTCCCGAAGTTTTTATCGGGAATCTGGTTTTTGAACAATCAACGAGTTATAGATGCCCGATAGAAACATTCGGGCATGACAATTTTTAAAAAGGTAGTTTTTCAGAGAGTCCTATAATATGATATGGTAAAGATTGTCATGGCGAGCCTGTCGAACCAGGACAGAGGTTAATGTTATGGCTATTGTAAAAACGAGGACAAAACCGGAAAATGAATCAACGCTATCGCCTGTAGAGAGGGATATCTTAAGGTGGGTAGGGGAAGGCAAGACCAACAAAGAGATAGGGCATATAATAGAAAAGTCAAAGGAGACTGTAAAGTTTCATCTTAAAAATATTATAAAAAAGCTGGATGTGGTCAGCAGAACGCAGGCAGTCAGCAAGGCAATAGGCCAGGGTTTCCTTTCTTCGCATAAAAGCCACGACCGCAAAGAGGCGCAGCCGAAGCTAAAGGTTTGCATCATTGGTCTGGGCAAGGGCGGGACAGCCATACTTGACATATTCAAGGAAGATCCTTCCATAGAGGTTGTAGCTGTGGCTGATGCAAGCCCCATAGCCAGAGGCGTAGAACTTGCCAGAAAACTTGGCATCCCAACGGCAACCGACTATAGAGATATTATTAAGAAAAGAGTGGATATAATTATAAATGTGACGGGTTCAAGTGAAGTGAGAGATGGAATTAAAAAGTTGAAACATCCGGACGCTGAACTTATGGAAGGCCTCTCTGCAAGACTTTTATGGCATTTGGTAGAGGAGAAGAGGAGAAGGATAAAGGAGAGGGAAAGGGTTTTAAAGGACCACGAAGCCCTCTACCATCTCGGGCTTGTTATAGAAAATATAGATAGCATGAAGGATGCGGCTTCAGCGATACTTGATTACGCGACAAAACTGACCTCCACACCCGCCGGTTCGCTGGGACTCTTTGATGAGAGCAGCGGAGAAATGCTTCTCGTGGCATCAAAAGGTTTTAGCGCCGGTTTTAAGAAGGTGGACAGATGGGAGATGAGAAAGGGCGGTTTGACCAGCCATATCCTCAACCAGAAAGGACCTGTCGTAATACCCGATGTAAGGGATTATCCGAATCCTAACCTGCTCCTTGTTAGAGAAGGCGTGGTATCCCTGCTTGGTGTGCCGCTTACCATAGATGGAAGGATTGTAGGTATTTTATATGTAAATGATTTCAAAAAAAGGGACTTTAGGGCTGAGGATATTTCGCTTTTCTCGCTTCTTAGCGTATATGCCGCCCTGACTATAGAGAGGGTGAGGTCTATTGAAGATATGCGGCAGTTAAGCATAACAGACGGGCTTACCGGCCTTTATAATCATCGTTATCTTATGGAACAGATGCATAAGGAGGTTGAGAGGGCAGGAAGGCACGACCATCCCCTTTCAATAATAATGCTGGATATAGACCGCTTCAAAGACTATAATGATAAATTCGGCCACCTTGAAGGGAATAAGGCTCTTAAAGGCCTATCAAGGATTTTGAAGCGGGCGGCCAGAACTACCGATACTGTTGGGCGCTTTGGCGGAGAGGAATTTTGCATCATTGTGCCTGAGATAAAAAAAGACGGGGCGCTGGCCTTTGCAAAGAGATTATTGAAAGAGGTTGCCGGAACCCCTTTTCCCAACAGAAAGATTACATTAAGCGGCGGAGTCGCCGCCTTTCCAAGAGACGGCAAGACCCCGATTGATCTGATAAAAAAGGCTGATAAGTTTTTGTATAAG
>CAZVZI010000176.1:0-339 GCA_964631455.1 uncultured Thermodesulfobacteriota bacterium
CATTTAAGTTAGGCGTAACAATAGCTGCAAAAGGCAGAAGTTGCTCCTTTAGTAGAATTATACCTTTTTTATCCAAAAGAGGATAGCCGCTGCTGGACACCAACACAGGGTCAATCACAATTCTTTTAAATCTTGCCTTTTTAAAGAGGCGGGCAAGGGCAAGCACAATATCGCCGGTTGCCAGCATTCCGAGCTTCACAACATCTATGCGATATTCCTCAAGCAGAGCCTCAATCTGTTTAACAACAAAGGCCGCCGGTACAGGGAAAACAGCCTTCACCCTTTTCTGGTTTTGGGCAGTCAATGCAGTAATGACCGATAATCCGCTCAGCCCAAAAT
>CAZVZI010000176.1:349-4426 GCA_964631455.1 uncultured Thermodesulfobacteriota bacterium
AGGTCTTTAAATCCCTCTGGATGCCTGCCCCGCCGGACGGGTCAGCGCCTGCTATGGTTAGGATTGGTTTCTTCATAATAAATACACAATCCCCACCTGTATTATTCCTATAATAAACCCCAGCGCGCCGCCAAGCCATTCTATATGGCGCAGCTCTCTTGCAATAAAATCTGTGAGCAGAGCTTCAAATCTTTTTATATCAAGATTGTCAATTCGGGTAACAAGCATCTCCTTCATATTAACCCTGTCATGAAATTTTTCCACAAACGAGCCCTTTTTCTCGTCTATATGCTTTATTACTTCTTTGGTAAGGAGATATTTGATGTGATAGGTAAGGTTTTCTGAAATAAGCCCTATGAGGGGTATCTTCTTTATCTTGCCTGCCTTAAATCTATGCTCCACTATCTCGTCTACTGCCTTTTCAACATCTTCTTTCCACTCAATGCCTTCCAGTATGGTTGAAAAATCCTTGGCGGAAACCAGCTCTCTTTCAATAGTCTTTGCAATGCCTGCTGCTATTTCTTGTCTTCTTTTAGGGATGATACCCTGAAGCTTATAGCCCAGGAGGTTTATGGGGCGGTAAGGCCTGAAGAGCATCTTTATCGCCACATAATTTGTAAACCAGCCTATGACTGCCCCTGCGATTGGCGGGATAAATATCCTGTAATCCATCAAAACCTTTTTTTATCTAATTCTTCCTGATAATACTTTTTATACAGCACTTCCCACTCCTTGCTCCCCTCAGGAATAGACCGTGACAGTGAACGTATCTTGTTTCTGACCATATCGTCTGCCGTATCTTCTATGTGTAAATAATCAGCAATGCTCTTCTTGGCTTCGTGCAAAACCTTATCCTCGTCTGTAAAATCAACAAGGTCATCCTTCCATATTCCGTCGGTGATAAGATGCGCCAGATGCGATATCCTGTCTTCCGAGAGCCTCATAGCACTATCCCCCTTTCCTTTGCCAGCTTCCCCTTTGTAAGGTTAAACATCTTGCGGTAATCCATCCGTCCTGCCTCAATCTCTCTTGCATGCCCTTTAAGTATCTCCTCCACTTCTCTATCAAGGTCGTCTTCAGCCTTGATATCCTTTAGAAAGATTTCAACCATCCGGTGAAATACCGCATCTTCCGGCGTCTTAAAAACAATAAGCCCTTTTGCCTTTAAATTGTCCAATATAATCCTGGAAATCTTTTCCACCTGCTCTTTTGAAAGCCGCATAAGCACCTCATACTTTTTTGAGATTAAAATAACACACCTTGAAACGGCTTTGCAATGACTATTGACAAAGCGATAATCTTTAGTCTATATTGAAAACATTTTAAGGGGGGCGAAATGGCTCGGAGGCAAAAAGATTATATCTGTTTTATCTTCGGGATGCTGCTTATCCTGACAGGGGTGGTTGGACTTATCTATCCGGAGATTACATTTAAAAGGACAAAGACGATAAAGCTCGGCCCTGTCAGTGTTGAGGAGCCTCACAAACAGGTATTAAACATATCACCCTATGCTGCAGGAGGCATTATTGCAGGAGGGGTGGTATTGCTTTTCATAGGTTTGAAGAAACAATAATTTGAACGGAGGTGGAGAAATGAAAGTTATCAGAATGATGTCTGTTTTAAAGCCTGTTGCATTGTATCTTGCGTTTACCTGCTTTATGATTGCCGTTATCCCTGCTCATTCATGGGCGTATCTTGTTGAGTCGCAGAATTTAAGCTCTTCAAGAGAAGCTGATATGAACAATATTCAGCGTGTATTGGAATCCAAGATGGTAAGCCAGCGGCTGTCTGAACTTGGATTTTCTATGGATGAGGTCAACTCAAGGCTTAACCGGTTGAACGACGCAGATATTCACCAGTTTGCATCGCAATTAGACAGCCTCATGCCGGGCGGAGATATTGCAATTACCATCATGTCGCTCCTTGTAATAACCATCCTCGTTCTGGTTATCATGCACATGACAGGCTATAAAATAATAATAAAATAGTGTTCGGCTGATGGTTCGACAAGCTCACCATGACATTGTCATCCTGAACCTGTCGAAGGACACCATGACATCGTCACCCTGAGCCTGTCGAAGGGTCGCGCGGAAACCAATAATGACAAAGGCAAGTTTTAAAAAACATAAAGGGATGGCTTTCGCCATCCCTTTATTTATTTTGTTACATGCTTGCACAACTGTCAGTAACATCAAAGAAGGTATTTATCAAAATCCGGAAACATTGTCTTATATAAAAGATGTTCCTTTCTTTTCGCAGAAAAAATATTATTGCGGCCCGGCCGCCCTTGCAAGCGTAATGAATTTTTACGGCATCTCTCTATCGGAAGAGGAAATAGCAAAAGAGGTATATAATCCAAAACTTGGCGGCGCCCTCTCTATGGACATGTTGAATTACGCAAGGGCAAAGGGGCTTGATGCTGCTTATTATAAGGGGAGCATGGAAAACATAAAAAAAGAGATATCCCTTGGAAAACCTGTAATCCTGTTTTTAGACCTCGGCTATTTTTTCTATCCTGTAAGGCATTACATGGTGGCAATAGGATATAATGATAAAACCGGTTATTTAATAGCCCATTCGGGCGCAGAAAAGGACAAAACATTTTCTTATAAAGAATTACAAGCCGCATGGGAAAAAACAGGGTTCGGAATGATTTTAATTACACCAAAAAAACAGTGAAGAAGAGAATTACGATTTACGATTTACGAATTACGAATTTAAAATCTAAAATCCTAAATTTTAAATCTCAAATTCTCTCGCTGTTTACTGTTTACTGTTTACTGCTTACTGTTTTTACAGGCTGCGCAGGTCATCAAATCATCATCACCAAAGACCCTTTAAGGGCTGAGGAGCACATAAAACTTGCGCAAGTTTACGAAGCAAAGGGAGAGACAGAGCTTGCGGTAAAAGAATATAAAACAGCATTGGAGCAGGACAAAACAAATTCAATGGCATATTTCGGACTCGGAAACATATCTTTTAAAAAGAGCGAATATGGAGACGCAGGGGATTACTATAAAAAGGCAATAGAAAATGCCTCTGCGGATGACCCAAGGAATGCCATGTTTTACAACAATCTGAGCTGTGTTTACATTGAAGCTAATAAAGATTTGAAAGAGGCTGCACGGTTGGTTCAAAGGGCGTTGCTTTTAGACGCTGAAAGGGCCGGCATATATCAGGACACCCTCGGCGTCATATACACAAAATTAAAAGAGTATGAAAAGGCTGAGGAGGCCTTCTCGTCTGCCTTGCAGAATGCGCACGAAGACCCAATCGCCTTGAGATACATCTATCAGCATCTTTCCGAACTTTACCGGCTGCAAGGCAATAAGGATAAACTCCACGAAACAACTGAAAGGCTTAAGGAGATTGGCAAATGAAACTCACACCAAAAGACCGCCTCATATTCGCCCTTGATGTATCTTCTTTAGAGGAAGTTAAGAAATGGGTACGGCTTCTCAAAGGATATGTTGGAATATTCAAGGTTGGGAAAGAGCTGTTCACCGCCTGCGGGCCAAAGGCAATAGATGTAATCCATAATGCCGGCGGAGAGGTATTCCTTGATTTAAAATTTCACGACATCCCGAACACCGTTGCAAAGGCAGGGGCAGTGGCTGCCGGTCTCGGCGTCAAAATGTTCAATGTCCATACGCTCGGCGGACTCAAGATGATGGAGGCTGTAAGGGAATCCGTAGATAAAACCCGCAAAAGAGGAAGGCGGCCTATTATTCTCGGGGTCACAATCTTAACCAGCATGGATGAAAGGGCAATAAAACAGGTCGGCATACAAGGACCTGTAAGAAAAAGAGTCATACAATTAGCAAGCCTTGCAAAGAAGGCTGGGCTCAACGGAGTTGTGGCATCGCCCTTAGAGGTTAAAAACATAAAAAAGAAACTTGGAATTGATTTTATCACCGTAACACCGGGTATCCGCATATCTGACTCGAAGCCTGACGACCAGAGCCGCACCATGACGCCAAAAGAGGCAATTTCAGCAGGTGCAGATTATATTGTAGTCGGCAGACCGATAAGGGAGGCGAAATATCCTGTGAAGGCGGCAAGGAAGCTCATGGAAGA
>CAZVZI010000177.1:0-4421 GCA_964631455.1 uncultured Thermodesulfobacteriota bacterium
CTGCCCCGCTGAAGGCAAAGGGGATAAAGAGTTCCCCCTCTGTCATTCCCGCAGTCTTTAAGTGGGAATCCAGTTTTTCTGTATTTATCGTATCAGTCTGCATGATAATTCTCTTGATTTTTCCCTCTTTTTCGATATAATTATCATATGAAAAATTTATGGTTTAAAAAATGTTATGTTAACCCCATTCTTAGCAATTCTTGTTTCCAACTTTTCTGCCGGCAGCAACCATTAATTTTGCGACCATAAACAGCGTCGGCTTTAATTTGTCGGGTATTCCTTTGTATTTTTTTCTGTTGATGTATAGCAACTCCGCTCTGCTTATACATGCCAGATTGTTTTCATCGAAGTTCTGATTATTCCCGTCCTTAAAAAATACAACTGCGCCTTTAGGCTTCTTTCCGTTTTTCTTTTCCCACAACCAGACGCTTTTTTTTTGAACCTCGTAGGGCTGCCTGTATATGGATTTCGTTCTTTTATTTTGATCAAAACCTCGCCTTTTCTTGCATCTATCCTTTCGCTGCCAATCCTTCTTAAATTGGTAGGAACATTGCCCTTTCGAAATGTCCCCGAGTTCGCCTTGCAAATGCCTTTTCCTTTTAATTCTTTGTTCCACGCTATATGACCTTTTTCAAATCGTCCTGTGCTGCGCCCGGACAGGAATCTATGATTCCTGAGGGTGCTACGGATTTCGCCTTCTGTTTTATTAATTCCGTATCTTTTATTAAATGCAACAGCCAGCGTTCTCAGGCACATCTTCTTATAATTTCTCTCAAGAAAAGATAGTTGTTTTCCCGAATATCTGTATCTCATTTCTTCGGCTTCTCCGCAGGGCCGGCTTCGAGCATTTTCGGCAGGGCGCCACTCTCCAAATATCTCTCCTTTACTGCGAGTTGGGCATCAAGGAGAAGCTTGCCGTTATTTATAATATTTAATGCGACCGATGAAATAGCCTTTGCCCTATCAATCTCTTCTTTTAATCCATCCCCTTTCAAGTCTTCGTCCGAGAGCCGCTCTACCGCCGCAAACAAATGATCATTCAGATCCGTCAGTCTGTTTTTTGACATGTGTTGTCCTCCTTCCGTCTAAAAAACTCATTTCCAGAGTAAAAGGGGACAGTCCCCTTTTACTTTGTTTGCCATGTTTCTATTTCCATAATTGCAACCGGAATTCTAACCATTCGCTGAACGGGGCAAGCCCGTTATCTCAGCGTTATGCGCTCAACTCGTTCGGTTGCATTTTGATGATAAAATATCGCATGAGTTCGCCTTTTTTGTCGGTCATAAATTCGCCACAGTGAAGACAAACAACTCGTGCTGAGTCTCCGGGGATGCCACCATCAAGAACGGAATAGACTGGAACAATCCCGCACCTGTGCCATCCGTTCATAAAAGCAGAGGACGGACATTTGCCCTTGATCGGAAACTTTGACGTTGCTAATTTTTCGGCTATTTTCAAATCCACGATTTCACCCCTTGAGCCTATGCGCGGGGCAATGCTATGAATATCCCCACTTAATCTCCTTGCCGTTTTTGTTTACTTTGTTTATTCCTGTATATTTGCAATAGCGGGTTACTATGACATCGCAATAATGAGGGTCAATCTCCATGCCATAGCAGATGCGGTTTGTCTTTTCGCAGGCAATAAGCGTAGAGCCGGAACCGAGGAAGAGGTCAAGGCAAATTTCATCTCGTTGAGTTGAGTTTTGTAGTGCATTAACAATTAGTGCAACAGGCTTCATGGTGGGGTGTAAATCGCTCTTATGGGGTTTGTTTATTTCCCATGTGGAAAATTGATGTTCTCCATTCCCGTAGTAATGATGCTTTTCGTTCCACCCATAAAATATTGGTTCATGTTTATAGTTGTAATCTGTGCGCCCTAATACATGATTATTTTTCACCCATATAAGCATGTGGCGCAGCTTTAGTCCTGATTTTTCTATCATCATCATCATCATCATCAACAAGTCACCACCTTGCGGAGAGGTAATATAATAAACACCATCGTTTTTTAGTGCGAAGCGCAAATTACAAAAAGAAGGGTAAATAACGCTATCTCTAATATCGTCTATAGTTTTATGGTCATTTTTAATTGGTGTTTGAATGCGATTGCCCGGGGCAATCGCATTCAAGTATTTATTTTTTTCGGCGTATTTTACCCCATACGGCGGGTCGGTAAAGACCATATCTGCCTTCTTCCCATCCATCAGCCTCTCCAAATCCTCTTTTTTTGTAGTATCGCCGCAGAGGAGTCTATGCTCGCCGAGGATGTAGAGGTCTCCTGTCTTTGTGATTGGCTTTGTTTCAGGCAATTCAGGGACATCATCGGGGTCTGTGAGTCTTTCATTAAGACTTGCAAGGATGTTATTTAATTCATTTGTTTCAAATCCTATGAGGTCAATATCAAAGACAGGCATTTCAGAAAGTTCTTTTAAAAGTTCTCCGAGTTTGTCGTCATCCCATTCGCCGCCGTGCTTGTTGGCTGCGATGTTTGCCATCTTCTCTGTTGCCTCATCCCAATCAACCTCTCTGTATGTGTGTTTCTCTCCGCCGTCAAAAATAATAAAGCCTTGCGCAACTGTGCCGGTCTTGGTTTTTTCTTTGAGGTCTTTCTTTTCTATTTTTGCGTCTGCAGGCAGGCATTTAAGCCGCTGGTGTCCGCCGACAAGATGGCCTGTGCGCCGATTAAAGACTATGCCTGACAGGTCGCCGAATTCTGCAAGGGATTTTTTAAGCCGCTCCAATTGCTCGTCTGTGATTATGCGCGGGTTATAATCCGCTGGTTTAAGGTTTGTGAGTTTCATTCGCTCTCCGCATCTGTCTCTTCTCTTTTTATATTCGGGACTTCAAATTTTATGGGCTTGGAATAGTGATTAAAGACTTCTTCTATATGTTCCAACCACAAATCTACAAGGTCGGGGATTTTGTCCTGAGTTCCCTGCACAAGGGTTACTATGCGCGGGGCAATGCTATGAATGAAGTCCATGCCGAGATTGTCTTTGAGATACGAGGCGCGGGCGGCGAGCTGCATTTCAACATCACTTTTAAGGACATAGACTGCCCGGCTGATTTCATTTTCCATGGTGAGTTTTTCAGCCTTCTGTTTTGCTATTTCCGTTTCCCATTTGACTTTTTCCGCAGGGTCAATATCTTCATAATCCGAGCCGTCAAGTTTTTTGAGGAAGTATGCGGCGTATTTGTCCGCGTCTTTTTTTAGGATGCCGCCGTCTTTCTGCTTGTCTATCTTTCCCTGGTCGTTATAGAGTTTGGATTTTTCAATTTTCCAGCCTTCGGCCTTTAGATATTCAAGGACTTCTGGGATCCCTGCAAGCGCGACCTGAGCAGGGTTCGCCTCCGTCGCCTTTCGTCCCCGGCATTTCATAAGCGCATCCCTGGCGGACTCCCAGTCTTTGAGGTTGGCGTTTGTGGGCTCCTGATTATATGCTTCCATTGTCTTTGCAACTGCCCTATTGAGCAGGTTTTCTTCCTGCGCCAATAATGCGTTTATTTTGTCGTTGTCGTTTTGCATTGCGTCAGTCTGCATCTTTATCTTTCCATCCCCATATCCCCCAAATTGATAAGACAAAATAAATTCCGCATAACGCGGTTTGAGCATATAGCCCCGCGTGAAAGTCCACTGCAACCCAGCCTATATTGGAAACACTCCATAAATAAAAACATTCCCTGCGGCGGCGGATATTCAACACCACGCCACAAAGCGATAATGCGGTAATAATCCATGCTACAATTTCCACTTATCCTCGCCGTGTTTTTGAAATTAGGAATATATAATTTTTTGGAAAAGGTCATATTTCAACACATATTGCAACGCATCTCCATTTTGTTGCACTGCCGCTATAGCGATAGCCTCAGTCAGCTTATATTCCGGGATATATCGCAGCGCATACCCATCCTTCTGCACTGCCGCCAACGCAATAGCCTCAGTCATTTTGGATTCCGGGACATATTGTAGTGCATCTCCCTTTTGCTGTATTGCCGCCAGCGCAATAGCCTCGGTCATTTTGGATTCTGGGATATATAACAGCGCATACCCATCCTTCTGCACTGCCGCCAGCATAATAGTTTCGGTCATTTTAGATTCTGGAACATATTGCAACGCATCTCCCCTCTCCCGCACTGCCGCCAACGCAATAGCCTCAGTCATTTTGGATTCTGGAACACATTGCAGCGTATTTCCCCTCTCCTGCACTGCCGCCAACACAATAGCCTCAGTCATTTTGGATTCTGGAACACATTGCAACGCATCTCCCCTCTCCTGCACTGCCGCCAACGCAATAGCCTCAGTCATTTTGGATTCAGGGACATATTGCAACGCATCTCCCCGCTCCTGCACTGCCGCTATCGCAATAGCCTCGGTCATTTTGGATTCTGGAACATATTGTAATGCATACCCCCTCTCCC
>CAZVZI010000178.1:0-4411 GCA_964631455.1 uncultured Thermodesulfobacteriota bacterium
TTTGATTGGCTTAGGGAGCGATATAAAAAAGGCGAAAGATTTGACTGCGTCATGCTTGACCCGCCCTCTTTTGTAAAAGGCAAGGAGGCGATGGCCGGCGCATGGCGCGGATACAAAGATATAAATATTTTGGGATTAAAACTATTAAACGACAACGGCTATCTTATCACATCTTCTTGCTCGCAAAACATTTCTCCGGCCATATTTCTGAACATATTAAATGATGCGGCGCTGGACGCAGGGTGTATGCTCCAGCTTGTTGAAAACCGCTCTCAGGCAAAAGACCATCCAATTCTGCTTGGTATTCCTGAAACGCATTATCTAAAATTTGTTGCGGCAAGGAAGATTGCAAAATAAATAGTGGCTGCCATGCAGTGCCCAAGAAAAAACGCGAAATCATAAAAGCAAATTTGATTGTATTTTTAAGTTTCTTGTGATAAACATAATAAGACTTTTACGCTTCCCAAGTCATGAAATACACAACTCTACAAAACAACTCATTGAAATTTATTGACCTATTCTGCGGTATTGGCGGCTTTCGCGTCGCGATGGAAAACGCTTGCCGCTCATTCGGCATAGAGGCGGAATGCCTGCTTTCAAGCGATATTGATGCTGAATGCCAAAAAGCCTACGCTGCAAACTTTGGGGAAAAACCCAAAGGCGATATAACTAAAATCGAAACGAGTGAAATTTCTGATCACGATGTATTGCTTGCCGGTTTCCCTTGCCAACCGTTCAGCATAATCGGCCACATGAAGGGCTTTGAAGATACGCGGGGAACTCTCTTTTTTGAGATAGCCAGAATAATTCAAAAGAAGAAACCCAAAGCGTTTGTTCTTGAAAACGTCAAGCTGCTTGTCGGGCATAATGGCGGAAAAACAATCGCGCGCATAATGCAAACATTGAAAAAGTTGGGATACCACGCGGATTATCGCGTTTTTAACGCCATAGATTTTGGTCTGCCTCAAAAGCGCGAACGGGTCTTTATCGTCGGCTTCAAAGACCACTGCAATTTTAATTGGCCGGTAGGCAAAATCCCAATGACGCCCTTATCTAAGATATTAGAAAAAAAAGTGCCGCAAAAACATTACGCTTCTGACTATATCAAAAAGAAAAGATTGAGCCACTTAGAACCGACCAAAGAGCCTACTATCTGGCACGAAAACAAGGCCGGCCATATCAGCGCATACCCATATTCATGCGCTTTGAGGGCAGGAGCCTCATATAATTACTTGCTGGTGAATGGCGAAAGAAGATTGACCCCCAGAGAAATGCTTAGATTGCAAGGATTCCCGGACAGCTACAAGATTGTTTGCAACGATTCACAAATAAGGAAACAAGCTGGGAACAGTTTGCCGGTGCCTGTGGCACAGTCGGTAATAAAAAGCGTTATTGAAGCGTGCGGAATAAATCTTTATTCGACGCAAGAAGCAACAAGGTATTCGGCCATAGACGGCCAACTCCAATGTTTTGAGGAATCAGCGCGCTATAATGAAAGAACCAAAAATAAGAACAGTAGAAAAATACAAACCTCCATATCCGCTTAATCAGTTTCCAAGCGATTTTGCTTTGAATCTCGGAAGAGAGGTTATTTATCTTCTTGCTTCAAGGGGCACGCCACGGCTTGAAGGAACAGACTGGGAAGAAGTCTTCGCTCGTCTTATAAAAGCTCAATGGAAGCCTTCAAATGTGGGGCTGGATGACGTTGTTTTGGAGCAAACAGCGTGGGGCGCAAAGACTGTCAAGAATACTAACCCCTTCACTGCCACCAAAGTTAGGCTTATTTCTGGGAGAAATTCTCCTGTATATTCTTTTGGCGACAGGGAAGTCAGCGAATGCGAACCCAATGAGCTTGGAGGAAAAATCCTTGCTATCTGGAATGAGCGAGTTGCTGGCTTGAGGAAGATTTACAAACATCTAAGAACTGTTGTACTCATCAAATCCGATGACTTGCTCGAAATGTCTGTTTTTGAGTTTGATACGATAATGTATTCAGACGCGGATTATTACTGGCAATGGAACAAAAGGAACAATCTTGAAGGATTTAAAAAAACAACTAAAGAGCATGTCTTCACTTGGCAACCTCACGGTTCGCAATTTACAATAATTGAAGATGTCCCCACGAACAGGCTTTCAATAAGAATCAAGCAGCCTCCGACACTTAATAAAGACCTAATCCTCAAAGCCCTAAAATTCGATAACTCATGGGTTCAAATCGTCAAATGAGAAGATATGGACACTGTAACCCCTGATAAGCGTTCTTGGATTATGGGGCGAGTTAAATCAAAGGGCGGCAAATCTACTGAATTAAAAATAATTATAGTTTTAAGAAAAAAGGGACTAAAAGGTTGGCGTAGAAATTTTAAACTGCCAGGGAAGCCTGATTTTGTCTATCCAAAGCTCAGAATTGCTATATTCGTTGACGGATGTTTTTGGCATGGATGCAAGAAACATTGCCGTTTGCCGTCATCAAACCAAGAATATTGGATTGAAAAAATTGAAAGGAACAAGGCAAGGGACAAGGCTATCTCAAAAAAGCTAAAGCTCCTTAGCTGGGAAGTAATCCGAATTTGGGAACATGAAATAGGGACATCGCAAATGTTGAGAAAGCTATCCAAGGTAGCAAAACTACTTGAGACCGCATAACAAGTTGCTCAAGATGGACACGGTATAAAGCTACCACTATTGTAATCCACTTTGGTTTCTCTTTTCCCCATTGTGGGGATATTTCGACAAGTTCTGTTTCAACACTGTTTGGGATATAAATCTTACCGGCCTCTTTAAGCAGATGCAAAAGCCCGGCTTCCATCAGATGAAGAACTGGGCCGGTATCACAGACGACCGGCGTTATTTTTTGCCTGCTTTTGCCCGCAATGCCCATTCTATGTCTTCTTTCATGAACTGTTCCATAAGTTTCATCCTGTTGTGACGTATGAATTCATGCAAGGCAGTCCTCATAAGCTCCGATTCGTCGGTAAACCATCCGCTCTTTACATAACTTTCTACTTTTACTCCAAGTTTATCAGGGAGTTTAATGCTTATTGTCTTCATAAGGGCTTCCCCCTTTTCTTATAAATTCCCATTCTTGACAATTTATCAAAATCACATGGGAAATCAAGGAGTATTTGAGGTTGATAAAGAAGGTTGCAAAATAAAAAAATCCCTGCTATAACTACAACCATTATGAAATCATATTTTTATAAGTTGTCAGTTAAAAATTATCGGCTAACGATTACCAGTTTGCTGTTCACCGTTTACTGCTCATTGTTCACTATCTCATCATTTGCTGGCGAAATCCACTATCTCACGGTTGACGGCATTGTGAATCCTGTGATGTCGGAGTTTATTGTAAAAAGCATTGAGGATGCTGCGAAGAAAAATGCGGAAGCGGTTGTAATCCAGTTGGATACGCCGGGCGGTCTTGATTTGTCCATGAGGGATATTGTGAAAGCCATGCTTTCTTCGGACATTCCAATTGTAGTATACGTAGCGCCTGCCGGCTCGAGGGCTGCGTCCGCCGGGGTGTTTATAACTTATGCGGCGCACATAGCGGCAATGGCGCCAGGCACAAACATAGGCTCTGCCCACCCTGTTGCAATGGGCGGTGAAAAGATGGACGAGACCATGATTAAAAAGGTGGAAAACGATGCAGTTGCATATATAAAGGGCATTGCCACAAAGAGGCACAGGAATGCAGAATGGGCTGAAAAGGCTGTGAGGGAGAGCGTTAACATAACTGCTGAGGAGGCTTTGAAAATAAAGGTTATTGACTTAATAGCAGAGGATAAAAAGGCATTGCTTGCCGCAATAGACGGCAAAAAGATTGAGGTAGTTTCCGGACAAAGGGTTTTAAACACGGCAAAGGCTGAAGTTAAGGATATAGAGATGGGGCTTCGGCATCGGATACTCAATGCCATAACAAACCCGAATGTGGCATATATCCTGATGATGATCGGCCTTATAGGTCTTTATTTTGAGCTTTCTAATCCGGGCTTGATCCTGCCCGGGGTTGTCGGCGCAATATCGCTTGTGCTTGCATTTTATGCATTCCAGACGCTTTCGGTAAATTACGCGGGACTCCTCCTAATCGGCCTTGCCGCCATTTTTTTTATCGCAGAGATAAAGGTAACCAGTTATGGTTTGCTGACCATTGCAGGCGTTATTGCTTTGACGCTCGGCTCTCTCATGCTCTTTGAATCACCCTTACCGTTTATGAGGCTTTCGCTCTGGGTTGTGCTGCCAATGGTTGTGACTATTACTGCGCTATTTCTCGGCGCCATGTATTACGGCCTTAAAATACGGCATAAAAAACCTGTCAGCGGTTCAGAGGGATTGGTGGATGAAATCGGCATTGCAAATACGGATATTGCAAATGAGGGAAAGGTTTTTATTGACGGCGAATACTGGGACG
>CAZVZI010000179.1:0-4376 GCA_964631455.1 uncultured Thermodesulfobacteriota bacterium
TATCACATCCGCCAGGGTAGCGCTGTCATTCATTGTCTTTACTTTTGTCTCTATGGCCATCTATTTCCCCCTGTTCTTCCTCTGCCTGCTTTTTGGTCTGTTCTACAATGGCGGTTATGAGTCTTACGGGCAATATCATGATTTCAGCCAGCGCCCTTATTGTTCCGACATTCGCGGGAGGGCTCTCTCTCTTTTGCTCGACCCCTTGCCCCCACCGGAAACCCGCCTTAAACTTCCGTAACCAGTAGAGCGTGACCGGCGGGATGCGGCTTGCAGAGGGCATTCTTATGCTTAAACTTGTAAATGGCAACTTCATATACTAATTCCTAACCCGGACAAGCCGGAACCAAAAAGGTCTGTCATCCCCGATTGCTTCTATCGGGGATACGGTTTTACTTCAAAACCATATTCCCGATTAAAACTTCGGGAATGACAAAATAGAGTTTAAAATATTCTTTCCATTTTGCGCAGAATTTAACTTATAAGTTACTAACCCCTGCCTTTATGGTTCCACAGTCTCCATCCGCTTACGCATGCGCTGACGGTTAAATTCCAGCAGATTACCGCTGTCATCCAGAGTTGCCTCGTATGTTGCCAGAATATCCATACCGTCAGGGATGGAATGTTTTTCTATCATCTCAACAAATACGTGCCATCCCTTTTCATCCTTAACTGTCTTTAGTGTAGTAACGAGATCCAGGCCTGTAACTTTATGAAGTTCATTCCTCGCCTTTAGAATCACATCTGTTATGTTCATTGTCATTGTGGTCTCCCTCCTTTTTTTAACTCCGGACTTCTCACTTTTGCTTTGCTATCTCATCCATCCTCTCCATCAGTTCTGTCTCCCTCTCCTGATATTCTTCCTCTGTTATCTCTTCCAGTTCTAATTTCATTTGCAGGTCAAGCAGTGACTCCCGAATCTTTGACTCATCAAACTTCTCTGCCTCTGCCGCCTCTTTAATCTTTTCCGCCAGCCATACCACACCGTGGACAGGGGAAAAAAGTATGTCGTCTAATAGAAATGCCATCACACCACCTTTTTAATCACAATAACATCTCCGCTCATAGAGGGCCTGGCGCTGCCCTGAACGCAGTCCATCAGGGTTTCGTATGCCTGTTTTATCCCTTCAAACTTTTTTTGCGCCTCATGGTCTTCCGGATTTTTATCAGGGTGGAAAGCCTTTAGCATTACCCTGTAGGCAGCCCTTATCTCATCTTCTGCAGGCAGTTCGGCAAGCTCACTGTTTGACCTTCTGTTTATCCTCATAACATCCATTGCCTTCGCTATCTCATGAATATTTATCCTCTTTATCTCCATTGTGGAAAAACTATAAGGCGGAAGCGGACCTATAATCCTGAAATGGACATCTCCTCCATATCTCTCATTCATGCTGTCAATTTCTTCATATAGTTTATGTATATTGTTCCTTTGTATCAGAAACGCCATATTCATTATCATCCTATCGTCCATGAGGTCATGCGTCCGAATGCCCGGGACATATCCTTTTAAATCATTCAGTATCTCATCTCGTATCCTGCCCGTTTCTTCATCGAGCGCCCTTTTGACCATCCTGCCAAGTTCTATGGCATATTCCTTCGATGGTTCCCCGATAGAAACCCCCGATAGAAGCCCTCGAGGGCAGGCATTCGAGGACAAGTTCAATGCCGCCTCCTCCTTAAACATCTTTATATCCTTGTTTTTTCCAATCTCCTTTATTACCTCATCCAGATTATTCCATAGCGCCAGAACCTCAATCTGCGCCTTTCCATCCATTGATAGAATGGCATCCTTGAATCCGGAATAGCCTATATCCAATATTTCCATTACATCAGCATCATCCCTCACTAGGGTTCCAAATTTCACAGGGATGACTGTGGGGACAGATTTTAAATCTGTCCCCAAACTTAAGCCCTCAATAACAGATTGATGCTCGGTCAAATAACGGATAAGCATCTCCCTGTCAGATGTGGCGCTGTATGCCGCAAAGGGGACATCCTTTACCACTGCGGAAATATCCTGATAAGGGATGGAATAGACATCATGGTTTGATTTTGAGACCGCCTTATGATGATTGCTATTTGCAATACAATAAATGTGTTTAGCCATAAATTTATTTCCTCTTTCTTATAGACTCCACTGCCCTCTCAAAGTTTGCCATAGAGATGGTTAATTCAACATTGGGGACAGATTTAAAATCTGTCCCCAGCAGGAACTTTTTTATTGCGAGAAGCGCCGCCTCCCTGCATATAGCCTCTATGTCAGAACCGGCCATGCCATTGCACAACATTGTCAGGGCATTAAGAGCCACATCATCAGCAAGGGGTTTTCCCTTTGTATGGATCTTGAATATCTCAAGCCTTGCCTTTTCATCAGGCATGGGCAGTTCACATATCACATCAAATCTGCCTGTTCTGAGAAGGGCCGGGTCAATGATGTCCATCCTGTTTGTGGCAGCCAGCACCACCACGCCCTTTAATTCCTCTATGCCGTCCATTTCTGTAAGGAACTGGCTGATGACCCGCTCAGTAACATGGGAATCACCGCCTCCCCTTGTGGGAACAAGCGAATCTATCTCATCAAAAAACATAATACACGGCACTGCCTGTTTTGCCTTATGAAAGACCTCCCTCACCCCCCTCTCACTCTCGCCGACCCACTTTGATAATATCTCCGGGCCCTTGATGGATATAAAATTGCCCTCGCTCTCGGTGGCAAGCGCCTTTGCCATCATGGTCTTTCCTGTGCCTGGGGCGCCGTGTAAAAGTATGCCCTTCGGGGGTCTTGTCCGCGCATATCTAAAGAGCTCAGGGTGTTTTAACGGCAGTTCAACCGCGTCTATCAGGGTCTGTTTTATATCATCCATGCCGCCTATATCAGACCACCGGACATCAGGGACCTCTACAAAGACCTCTCTCAAACATGACGGTTCAACATCCTTGAGCGCCTCAAGAAAATCGTCCATGGTTACCTCTAATTTAATCAGGGTTTCATAAGGCACCTCATCAAGGTGAAAGTCTATTGACGGGAATATCTTTCTTAAGGTAGCCATTGCCGCCTCCCTGCACAGCGCCTCAAGGTCAGCGCCTACAAACCCGTGTGTAATCTGGGATATCCTCTGCAGGTCAACATCCTCTGCCAACGGCATCCCCCTTGTGTGTATGGTAAGGATTTCCAGCCTGCCGTTTTTATCAGGTATGCTTATCTCTATCTCCCTATCAAACCTCCCCGGTCTTCTAAGCGCCGGATCAATCATATTCGGAAGGTTTGTGGCGCCGATAACGATTACCTGTCCCCTGGATTCCAGACCATCCATCAATGCAAGGAGCTGGGCAACAACCCTTCTCTCCACCTGTTTTTCCGCGCCCATCTCTTCCCGTTTTGGCGCAATCGCGTCTATCTCGTCAAGGAATATTATTGCAGGGGCGTTAGACGATGCTGTCTCAAATATCTTTCTTAAGTGCGCCTCGCTCTCACCGTAAAACTTGTGCATAATCTCAGGCCCGCTCAGATGGGTAAAATATGCGTCTGTTTCATTTGCAACAGCCCTCGCAATAAGGGTCTTTCCGCAGCCCGGCGGCCCGTGTAAAAAAACCCCCTTTGGCGCATCTATGCCAAGCCTTTCAAAGACCTGAGGGTGTCTTAAAGGCAGTTCTATCATCTCCCGTATCCTGCGTATCTCTTTTTTTAGTCCGCCAATATCCTCATATGATATCCGCGCCCTTTCAGGGGCCTTCTTCTCTTCCTTTCTTGTTTTTATCTCAATAATAGTCTTTGGAT
This sequence comes from uncultured Thermodesulfobacteriota bacterium, assembly GCA_964631455.1. GTDB lineage: Bacteria > Desulfobacterota > GWC2-55-46 > UBA9637 > UBA9637 > JACRNJ01. The sequence continues at coordinate 3,779 of CAZVZI010000179.1, forward strand.
GGATGACCACTACATCTCTTGGTATAACAGCCCCAACCAAAAAATCATGGCTTCTGGTTCCAAAAAGGGTTGCCCGTATCCTGTCGCCTTCCACAAGAGGCAGTCCATCTAACAGGCTGCTTAAATATCTCATATCCCCTATTGCCCCTCTCAAAAAGGTAACGGGAGATAAAATAATCCTCTGTGCAGGTTTATACGGCGCCTTCTCAATTGCAGCCTTTTCATCCAATCCTATCTGCGCATTCTGTCTTATAAGACCATCCGCCTGAATAATACCCTTGCCCCTGTCCTCAACATATGCGGGCATAACCTTGGCAACAGTCTTGCGTTTGCCTGTAATCTGCATAATATCCCCCACCTCAACACCAAGGGTTGTCATATCCAAAGGGTCTATTCTGGCAATGCCTCTGCCTACATCCTTTGTCCTTGCCTCTGAAACACGCAGGTTTAATATGCCTGACGATTCCGACATTTCATGCCCTCTTTTCCATTTTTATTTCCATTACCCCGTTTTTATAAGCAGAGGTAAGCGTTGCTGCATTTACAGAGGACGGGAGTGTTACATCCTTTTTGTATTTTCTTTGCCCTCTTTCTGCCT
>CAZVZI010000180.1:0-4376 GCA_964631455.1 uncultured Thermodesulfobacteriota bacterium
GCAGAGAATTTAAAAAACCGCTCCTTGCATACGATGGTGGATTTACATCAAGCAAGGCCATGCATTCTGCCGCTGAATTTGTCAAGGTATTAAATCTGCCGTTAACGGTTTTAGCGGTTTCAAAGGATGGAAACGGCGAAACCCTTTTGAAACAAACAAAAGAATATTTCAAACCATACAATATCCAGCCTCAATTTGCCTCTGTTAAAGGAGACGCGCCGCAGGAGATAGTCAAATATTACAAGGAAAACAGCCACGACATATTGTTTATGGGCGTAACCAGCCATTCAAGGCTTGTAGAGATGGTTCTCGGAAGCACCACCGAATATGTGATGAGAAGCGTTGGCGGCCCTGTGTTTTTAGAGAGATAATACGAACGCAATAAATGTTTTTATACTGCATTGGACTCCTCGGAAAATCCTCAACATACTACAATTAGTATGCCTGCGGTTTTCCTCGTCATCCGCCTTGTCTAAAACCATTTCTTGCGTTTGTATTAGTAAAGACCATGAAAGTAAAGACCATGAAAATAAACAGGTTGACGCTCTCTATATTAATAATTTTGCACTTAACTTTTCTGGTAAGCCATAATATCTATGCCTTAACCGGCGATAAAGAGGCTGAAAAGATAGCGCAGGCAAAATCCGCCTTCAATGAGATTACTGAGCTTTGGTATGACCGTAAATTTGATGAACTCTATGCACGCTTTGCCGACAAAGAAAGGGCAATATCAAAAGAAAAATTTATAAGACGCATGACAGATGAAAAAAAACCGCTTGCCTGCTGCTGGCAAAAGGTTCAGGATGTAAAGGTAAAACTATATTCTTCGGGCAAGGCGGTTATATCGGCAAAACCCGGTTTTGAAGACGGGGCAAATGAGGTTTCTTATGTTGCTGCGGAAATACCAATTTATCTTAAAGATGAAATATGGACGGTAAAAACAAAGGATCTGCTGGCCAGCGCGCCTGATTTGCCTAAATACAAATCAAAGAAGCACGTGAAAACAAAATAAACTATATTTTTACAACCCTCGGTTTTGTTATTGATAGGGGGTTAAAAATTTTATCAACCTCTTTTTCAGAAAGCATCTTTTTCTCAAGGACTACCTCTCTGATAGTTTTTCCTGCAGCAACAGCCTCCTTGGCAACGGCTGCCGCTTTTTCATAGCCGATGAATGGATTTAAAACCGTTGCAAGGCCCACGCTCTTTTCCGCCATTTCTTTGCACCTTGCTCGGTCAGCCTTTATTCCCTTTACGCACTTCTCAGTAAAAATCCTGACTGCGTTTTTTAAAATCTCTAAGGACTGAAGAAGGTTGTAGTTTATTACCGGTATCATCACATTAAGCTCCAATTGTCCTGCTTGAGCAGCCATAGCGATTGCCATATCATTGCCTATAACCTGAAAGCAAACCATATTGAGCATTTCAGCAATTACCGGATTTACCTTGCCGGGCATGATAGATGAGCCGGGTTGGGCAGGCGGGAGAGTAATTTCCGCAAATCCTGTTTTTGGGCCTGAGCTTAAAAGCCGAAGATCATTTGCAATCTTTATAAGCTCTATGGCAAGCCCTCTGAGGGCTGCCGATAAATTTGCAAAATCAGCCATGCTGTTTAGCGCCTCAAGCATATCATCAGCAGGCCTTAAATCTTTTATCCCTGTAATTTCCCTAAGCGCCTTTATAACATGCTTTCTGTAAGCCGGATGCGTATTGATGCCTGTGCCTGCTGCTGTTGCGCCGATGCCAAGCTCTTTTAATCCCTCTGCTGTATTTTTGATTCTTTTGATTGCCTTTGAGATTGCTCTGCCATAAGACCGGAATTCCTGGCCAAGTCTTATTGGCACAGCATCCTGAAGATGGGTTCTGCCGGATTTGATGATATTATCAAACTCTGTTGACTTGTCTGATAAAACCTTTTCAAGTTGTTTCAGCGCTGCTGTCAACCCTTCTGTCATAAAAAGACCGGCAATCCGCATGCCTGTGGGCACAGTATCATTTGTTGATTGGGACATATTTACATGGTCATTGGGGTGGACTATCCTGTAGTCGCCTTTTTTGCCGCCCAGCATCTCTATCGCCCTGTTTGCAATGACCTCGTTGGCATTCATATTGTGGGATGTGCCTGCGCCTGCCTGATATACATCTACAACAAATTCTTTGCGCAGTTTCCCGTGTATAATCTCATCCGCTGCTTGGACAATAGCTCTGCCGATATTTTTGTTAAGGCTGCCTATTGACATATTGGCCAGAGCGGCAGCCTTTTTTGTCATTGCGGTAGCTGTTATAAATTCTTTTTTGGGAGGTATGCCGCTTATGGGAAAGTTTTCAATGGCTCTTAAAGTCTGGATGCCGTAATAGGCGTTTATCGGCACATTCTTGTCGCCGAGCGGGTCTTTTTCTTTTCTGAATTTAGGTTGTTTTATCATATAATTTCAAGGTTAAAGTCTTGAGCTACCGGTTTAGATTTGTTTTTTATTTGCCAATGTCCTTCTCCATTCTTCCACCATCTCATTATCTATATCGATAAGCATAACCTTTTTCAGGTTCTGCACCTTAAAATCCTGTATGACCTCAATCATGGCAGTGGCTGCAGCCTCCTTTTTTACACCCCCGACGCCTGTGCCCATGCCTGGGAATGCAATTACAGAAAATCTTTGTTCATCGGCGAGCTTAAGCGCAGCCCTGGTTGCCTTTACAACATTTACAACCACAATGCGAACCCCTGGTATCTCCATTGTCGGCGCATGGATGATGCCCTTGAATTTCAGATTGCCCGCTGTTGTGAGCACAGCCTTGCCCACCGGTATGGGGGCATGTTTTTTTGCCTCTTCCTCAACTAAATCTCCGGCAGCCTTTTTTATAATCAGAGCCACGCCGCCGCCCATAAGGCCGAGACTGTTTGACGCGTTTACAATTGCATCTGCGTCTGCATCAAGAAGGCTGCCCTGCATTACGGTAATTTCCATATAAAACCTCCTGATTTAGAGTCAAAGAGTCGTGGAGTCAAAGAGTCAAAGTAACAACAGCACAGAAAAAGTTTTTAACTCTGACTCTCTGAATCTTTGACTCTCGGACGCTTTTTTATATTTCCACCTCTTTCCATTTTCCGCCCTTAAATTTCCACAGCATAGTTATCCCCATAGTCAAACTATATGCAAACATACTTGCCCATGCGCCGTAAAGGCCAAAATTAAACACCAGACTTAAAATATATGCTGTCGGCAACAACAAGAAACATACCACAATACCTTCTGTTTTCATAACCCATTTTGTGTAGCCGGCGCCCTGCAGCGCATGGGAGAGTATAAGACTTGTAGCGTCAAAGAATTGGATTATTCCAAACAGTATAAGGATATTTTTACCTGTCTCTATAATTGTTTTCTGGTTAGTGAATATTTCAAGTATAACCCTTGGGAATAATATAAACAATGTCCCTAAAAAACCCATGCATATAAGCCCAAGCTTCATAGCCTCCCATCCGTAACCCTCTGCATCTTCTGCATTGCCTTTGCCGAGGCTTTGGCTTATCATTGTGGCAGCGGCAACTGCAAACCCGTAACCTGCAAGGAATGTAAAAGAGGAGAGGGTCATGAGTATGTTGCTTGCCGCAAGCTCTATGCTTCCAACTTGCCCTACTATCCAGAGAAAGGTTGTAAGGCCTGTCATTATAAAAAACACCCTGACCATTGCAGGAAATGAAAGTCTTAAGATGGAATTTAAAATGGATATATTAAAGGTATAATTGCCAAGATACCTGAATCTCGTAACAAATCCGCTCCCAAGGCTAAGGTAAAAGAAATAGGCGGCGCCTATTAAAGAGGAAACAAGCGACGCAATGGCAGCGCCTTTTACCTCAAGCCGCGGGAAACCGAATTTCCCGAAAATGAGGAGATAATCAAAGATAATGTTTGAGATATTCATTACAATAGCAACCTTCATAAACAGATGCGTCTGGCCGAGGCCGTCAAAAAATCCCCTGAATGAGGCTATGATGAGGAAGAATAATATGGACAAGAAACTGTATTTCAGGTAATCAATTCCATACTCAACAACTTTTATGTCTCCTGAGAGATGCGGGAATATAAGAGGAGCAAGGATATAGCCTGCAACAGAAAACAAAAAACCCGACAATACGGCAAAGGCAAGGGTGTTATCAAGAAGGCCGCCGCATGCCTCCCAATCTCCTTCTCCAAATCTTCTTGCAACCAGGCTCTGGGTGCCGACCTCTACAGCCATGAGGCTGCTTCCGAATATCCAGACGACAAACCAGCCAAGCCCCGCCGCCGCCAGAGCCTCTACCCCAACCCTTCCGAGCATGGCAGTATCGACTGCATAGAAGATAGTCTGAGAAAGCATGCCGAAAAATACGGGAGAGG
>CAZVZI010000181.1:0-4373 GCA_964631455.1 uncultured Thermodesulfobacteriota bacterium
GATAACTGATAACTGCCTTCTGACTCTTGACCCCTGATTTCTATTTCCATTTCACTTTCCATGAAACTCCGGCACAGGCAAGTCCCATCTAAACAATCGCTCCTTTTGTCCGGGAAGGTCTCTTAAAACAAGTTCCATAAAGCCTTTGTCATTTTTCATCTTTCCCCGATTAAAATCCTCGGGGACAAACTTAAATCTCAATATGCCTTCCATGTGGTGATAATCGCCGCTCTCATAAGACACCTTCCAGTCTGCCGGCTCATAAATCCTGCCATCCTTGTCCTTTAATACAGCCAGCCTTTCCATATCCGCCTTTGGCAATCTCTCCTGATGCGTATTCAGATAAACAAGAAATACTGTGTAATCCTGCGCATCTTGCTTTTCCGCATCGGAAATCCTGCCTGTAAGATTGAAATACTCAACCGGCGTATATATCACATCAATATAAAGGTCGCTTTCGCCGAAATCGCTTCTCCAGAGATATTGCTTCAAAAATCTGTTTGCCTCGTTGGAGAGGACCGTAGGGACATTGCTTAAATAGTTTTTCTGTAGATACTTTGTAATTTGAACAGCCTCGTTATCCGTAAGCCTTACGCCATTAACAAACCTCATCCTGTGCACCGCATCTTCCCACTCACGCGGGGTGTGCCTTGCCCTTTCCACAACATCTCTGCTGTGGCATTTTCTTGTGCATGAACTGTTGTAGAGAAACTTTGTCTCTGCGTCATCAATCTTTGGCAAGCCAATGAACTTAAATGTTGTTATCCTTGCCATTGTATTGAGATATTCAAACCGGCTTAGCGGTTTAGTGTCAATAAACATAAGAAAGGCTGTAATGGCTATAATAAGGAGAAGGGCGGCAAAAACAAAGACCGCAGCCAGCAACTGCCTCACCTTGCCGCCTTATCAGAAGTCTTTATTATTGATAATCGCCGTATCAAGAGGTATATGCCGATAAACAAACCGACAAGCCAGGTGCCAATAACACTCCAGAAGATTATCCAGTCCTTTATATCAAATGCTCTTGTATATTTAAAAAACTTGCCCCTTATCCTCTGCACAGGAGTTATTCTCGCCTCATCTCCATATTTATCTATAAAATATTGTACGATATCCTCTTTTGTCTTGCCCTCTTTTATCATCTGGCCTATCTGATCCTTCCACTCAAGGCCGCAGCTCATGTTGCAGTCCTCCAGCACAAGCGGACATTCACACGGGCACGCAAGGTCTTCCGCAACTTCCTGAACGGTCAAGGCATGAGCCGTTGAGGCAGTGAACAGTGAACAGTGAGCAGTGAGCAGTAAAAAGAAAATAAGGCTGAAGGCTAATTTATTCATTTTTTCCTCTTAAAAACAAGCCACAGCATTCCTATGACGAACAAAAGGCCAACCCCTCCTGCAACATACAAAATAACCCACTTGCGGCGCGGGGTTTCATAAGGCGAATCCCATGTCTTTGGCTCTGTCATGGGCGAATATTTTATGTCAACCGACGGCAGTCTGTCTTTTTTTACATACTCAATCTTAAAACCTATTGCCTTTCCCTTGGACACATTTTCAAATACATAGCCGTAATGCTCAAATCCCTTTTTCTCCGAAATCTCGGATGACTGCGGAGTTATCTTAAATCCCTCTGCCCTGAGCGGCCTCTGAATATCAACCTCCAATTTCTCTATGTTATGATTGGCATTTATAAGATAATTGAATATCTTTTGCCCTTCCTGCCCACTAACCCTAACCTCTTTGGGGAGAGGGAGGGGTGAGGGGAAATTCACATGAAAACTCAGATAAAAATTCGGATACGGCAATTTTAACCTCATCTCATCCGCATCACCAACGGTCTTTTGCTTATACAACTGGCAAAAGTGCTGACCTTTGGGAGACAGGCTGCATGCGTCGCTTATAACGCTATCTTTCGGCAATATAAAGGTGGTTTCTGCAGGAAAAGAATTTTCATCCCTGAACCTGCCGTCATAAATGACAAGAACGGCCGCATCGTCATACTCAGGCCATAAGGCTACCCGCATCCTGCCTATGGATAGTTCCGATTTATCTATTGCCGATGCATGGCCTGCAAATAAAATCAGGGGTATCAATAAAACCCCTGCTGTAAATATTCTCTTCATGGAAAGCTCCTGTATTTAAGGAATCTCTGATAAATTCTTTTTTGATGTCATTGCGAGGAGCTTTAGCGACGAAGCAATCCCTAACTATTTGATTTACTTAAAAACGAGATTGCTTCACTTCGCTCGCAATGACGGCTGAAGGAATTTTTCAGAGCTTCCTTAATTTTATATCATATCCAATTTTCAATCAAGGGATTGTTTTTAACATTGTTTTTAAAAAGGCCTCCACCACCTTTGCGTCAAACTGCGTGTCTGAGCATCTTTTAAGCTCTGCAATGATAACATCCATAGTCCTTCCTTTCCTGTAAGGCCTGTCCGCTGTCATTGCATCTACCGTATCTGCAACCCCCAAAACCCTCGCCATCAATGGGATTGCATCGCCTTTAAGCCCGTCGGGATATCCTGTCCCGTCATAAAATTCGTGGTGGTATTTAACGCCGGGGATTATCTCTTTAAGTTGTTTTATCGACGCAAGTATCTCAGCGCCCTTTACAGGATGCTGCCTCATAAGCGTCAATTCCTCATCCGTGAGTTTTCCCGGCTTATCAAGGATTGACTCATAAGTGCCGATTTTGCCTACATCATGCAAAAGCCCTGCAAGCTCAATATCCTTCAGCGCCTTTCCGTTCAGCCCCATCTCTTTCGCTATCTTAACGGCATATCCTGTAACCCTTTCAGAATGACCTGCCGTCCACTTTGATTTTGCGTCTATGGCAGAGGCTAACGATTTTACCGTTCCGATGAAAAGCTCTTCAAGGTCTGAGATGAGCCTTGCATTTGAGAGAGCAACGCCTATCTGAGATGCAAGTTTCTCCAATGTTGAGAGGTCTTCTTTGGTGAAGGCAGACGGCCTTTTACTTCCAACACTTAATACAGCCGCAACCTCTCCTTTCACAATCAATGGAAGCCTTATGTGGGATAAGAAGCCGTCTTTTAAGAATTTTTCTTCCAGGGGCAAGAGTCCCTTAACTTCTGCAAGATTAGATATATACTCGATTCTACCTTTCCTTAATACCTCTTCTGCAGCGGATGAATCTTTAAACGGCACAAATTGCCCCTTTGGAATAAAGGTTACACCAAACCCTGCCTTATAGATAAATCCCTGTCTTTCATTGTCTAAAAGGACAATCGTTGCCCTGTCGCACGGTATTACCTTTGAAACCAGTCTTGCAACGGTTTCTAATATCTCTTCAGCCGCCAATGCTGAAAGGATGCTTCTGTCTATCTCGTGCATTACCTGAATTGTCTCAATCTTATGCGAGAGTTCCATTGACTTGTTGACCGTTTCTTTGTAAAGCCTTGCCTGCTCAAGGGCTGTAGAGACCTCGTGGGATATGCCTTGCATAACCTTTTTGTCTCTGTCTGTGAATTCATTTGATTTTTTATAGACGCCGATAATCAGACCGAGATAATCTGTTTTGCCGATAAGGGGGATTACGGCGAGGGTGGTAGCCGCAGGCTTTATGCCTGCGCCAATCGCACCCATGAAGGGTGCGGCTACCAAACTTCCTTCCCCTTCAATAATCACCGGCTCCTTCCCCTCCATCGCCTTTCTGACAAACTCCGCCTTTTCATCTAACGGCTCTGTCCTGAAAACAGGAATCAATTCATGAGAAAGACCGAACGCCTCGCAGGGCTGGAATACCCTTGAATCCTCGTCATAGAGATATGACAGGCATATATCGCACCTCATTATCTCGTGGCCGCAGTGAACGACTTGCTTCATCAATTTATCTACATCGATGGTATGGGCCGTTGCATCAGCGATCATCAGGAGGTGGGTCGTAACATCCACCTCCTCGTTCAGTCTTTCAGCCGCCTTCTTTGCCTCTGTTATATCCTCAAGGATATGGATGGAATAGAGGTATGCGCCGTCGGCATCTCTGAGGGGATAGAACCTCACCTTAAATATCCTGTTTGTAACAGGACAGGAAAACTCCTCCTCCTCCTCCTCCTCCTCTTGCATTTCTTGTGCCTTTTGGCACATCTTGAACGGATTTTCCATTTTGGGAAAGACCTCATAATAAGGTTTGCCGATAAAATGATTGAAGGCCATGCCTGCTGCCTCTGCATAAGTCTTGTTACACCTTATGATTTTAAACTCTTTATCATGGATAAAGAGAGGATCGGAGATGGAGTCAAATGTCGCTTCCCATTCATTTTTTGCCTTCTCAATATTCGCAGAAGACTCGTTTAAGTCCTCAAGCATGAAAAGAAGCGACTTTCTGGACTCTTCAAAATCCCTCTC
>CAZVZI010000182.1:0-4364 GCA_964631455.1 uncultured Thermodesulfobacteriota bacterium
AGACGGAGGCAAAAAAAGATATTCTTGAAAGCATAAAAAATGCGAACACGGCAAGGTATGTGTTTTTTATGTTAAAGGAACAAGGATTAGAAAGTGTTTATAAGACGGTTTGCAATAAAGTGAAAGAGAATGCCGGAGAAATTGTTGAAGGCAAAATGGAGATTGGGTGTATGCTGATAGGGTATGATAATGAGGTGGTTGAAAGAGTATGATTTATATTATAGGCATTGGTGTCGAAGGCAAATCCAGCCTTTTGCAAAGGGCATTAACACTTATTGAGAACGCCGGCATCCTTATCGGCGGCAGGCGGCATCTTGCCTGTTTTCCTGAATTCAAAGGAAGAAAAGTAACGATTGGCTCAAATTTAGAAGATATTGCAAAGATTTTAAATAGGAAATCGAAAATCGAAAATCGAAAATGGTCGGTTGTTCTTGCTACGGGAGACCCTAATTTTTTCGGCATTGCCGATTTTCTCATAAAAAAACTCGGCAAGGGTGCGGTTGAGATAATTCCAAATGTCAGCACAATGCAGTATGCGTTTGCGCGGGTAAAGGAAAACTGGAATGATGCGAGATTTTTGAGCGTGCATGGGAGAAATAAAAGTCAAAAGTTTGATGAAGGTATTATTAGTGAAATAACAAAGTATGACAAAGTGGGGATTTTTACAGACCCTGAAAATACTCCGGCGAAGATCGCGAAGGCATTGCTGGATAAAGAGATAAAAGAATATAAGGCGTATGTCTGTGAAGATTTAGGGACAGGAAAAGAGAAGATTACAGCAGGCGATTTAAGGCAGATTGTCAAAAAAATATTCTCACCGCTCAATGTGATGATTTTGATAAGAAGTCAAAAGAAGAAAAGTTCTCACGCATCACTCATCACGCATCACGGTAGTTTCGGCATTCCCGATTCTTCCCTCAGCCATTCCAACGGTATGATTACGAAGGAAGATATCCGTGTCATAAGCCTGTCTAAATTAAAAGTGAAAGCCGACAGCATTGTCTGGGACATCGGAGCGAGTTCGGGGTCATTATCAATAGAAGCGGCTATGCTGGCAAAGCATGGAAAGGTTTTTGCAATTGAGAAGGATGCGGGACGGATAAGACACATTGAGAAAAATAAGAAGAAATTTAATACCGCTAATCTTGAGATTATCCATAAAAATGCGCCGGATGGCCTAAAAATCCTGCCTGTCCCTGATGTAGTGTTTATCGGCGGAGGCGGAAAAGATATTGATAGAATTCTTGATGTTTGCTCAAAGAGGATAAAGCACGATGGGAGAATTGTCGTGAATGCCATAACCCTTGAAACACTGGCCACAGCCGCAAACTTTTTTCAAAAAAAGAAATGGGATATGGAAACCATTTCTGTAAATATTGCAAAAACAAAAGATGTTGCCGGCCTGCATCTCTTTAACGCATATAATCCTGTCTTTGTCGTCGTTGGAGAAAAACCATGAGTGTTTCTAACCCGCATCCCGGCATTTTATACGGCATTGGTGTCGGTCCGGGTGATCCGGAGCTTTTGACGCTCAAGGCTGTCAGAATTTTGAATGAGACGAAGATTATTGCTATCCCAAAGTCAAAGGGAGATGCGGAGAGTGTTGTATTGTCTATAGTTGAGAAGGTGGTTGATTTGAAGGATAAGGAAATTCTGGAATTGGTTTTGCCCATGACAAAAGACAAAGCGATTTTGGCAAAAGCAAGGAGGGACGCCGCTGCGCTCCTGTGCGGGCGATTGCGGCAGGGACAGGATGTTGCCTGCATCACCATAGGTGATCCGCTGTTTTACAGCACCTTCAGCTATCTTATCCCCCTTGTTGCGGAACTGCTGCCGGAGGTTGAGGTCAAGATAGTCCAGGGAGTCTCATCCCTCAATGCCGCAGCAGGCGCGGCTCTCCTGCCTCTTGCAGAGGCGGATGAACGGGTTGCGATTATTCCTGCCGCTTATGAAGACGAAAGGTTGAGAGATGTTTTGTGGAAATTTGACACGATTGTCCTGATGAAGGTCAATAAGGTAATGGACAGGACGCTGAATATCCTTGATGAACTTGCCTTGAAAGACAAAGCGGTATTTGTTGAAAGGGCAGGCTGGCCCGAAGAGAGGGTAGTCAGGGATTTAAACAGCTTGAAAGGGAAAATAGCGGATTATTTTTCTTTGGTGATTGTGAAGAAATGAGCAAGCCAAAAATGAAACCACAAAAAATCTTTTTCATCGGCTCCGGCCCAGGCGACACTGAACTCATTACGGTCAAAGGCAAGAGGCTTCTGCAAGAGGCTGATGTGGTGGTGTATGCCGGCTCCCTCGTGAATGAGAAGGTTTTGCGGTATGCAAGAAAAGATGCGGCCGTCTATAACAGCGCATCCATGAATTTGGAAGAAATTATGAAAACCATGGTGGATGCGGCAAAAGCCGGCAAAAAGGTGGTCAGGCTTCATACAGGAGACCCAACTCTTTACAGCGCACTCAGGGAGCAGGCCGATATTTTGGAGCGGGAAGAAATTCCATACGAGATTATCCCCGGCGTGAGTTCCGCATTTGCATCCGCCGCTGCATTGAAAAGAGAACTCACCATGCCGGAGATTACCCAGACTGTTATCTTCACAAGGATTGAAGGCAAGACGCCGGTGCCGGAAAAAGAGAGGTTGTCGGAACTTGCAAAGCATAATGCCACGATGTGCATATTTTTAAGCATCGGCATGATGGAAAAGGTTGTTGAAGAATTAAAACAAGGCTATTCTGAAAACACGCCTGTTGCCGTTGTTTACCGGGCAACATGGGCGGATGAAAAGATTGTGAGGGGAACGCTCAAGGATATTGCCGGAAAAGTGAAAAAGGTAGGCATTAAAAGACAGGCCATGATTATTGTGGGAAGGACATTGGGTCAAGGGTCAAGAACAAAATCAAAACTCTATGACAAGGATTTTGAACATGGCTACAGGAAAGCAGTTAAATTGAAGAAAGGAGCTGCTTAATGCTTCTGGAAAACATCACCATGACTGATTTTCAAAAGGGTTTGAAAAAGACAAAGACACTGATTATCCCGTTCGGCACAGTTGAAGAGCATGGAAGCCACCTGCCGTTATCAACTGACACGATTCAGGTATATGAAGTTGTGAAAGAGGCGGCGAAAAAGGTTGAGGTCTTTATTGCGCCGCCGATTCATTATGGGGTTCTGACGTCAACAAGACAGCATCCGGGCAGTATCGGCATATCTCCTGACACATTGAGAAGAGTAGCAAGGGATATAATTAAATCAGCCTATAGCAAGGGCTTGCGGAATTTTATCCTGATTTCAGGCCATGCAGGAAATATCCATATGTCTGCATTGAGGGAGATTGGCGAGGAGCTTATAGATGAGCTTGATGATATAAAAATAGCCGTGATATCCGAGTATGACACGATACGGCAGGAGAGCGAGAAGTTTGTTGAGGGTCATGGGGGCGAGATAGAGACATCGGGGATTTTGTATCTTGCGCCGCAACTGGTAAAAGGAATGGCAAAAGAGGAATATCCGAAACTCCCCAAGCCGTTTCTTGTGCGCGACAAGGTCAAATACTGGAAAGGCGGCGTTTGGGGGAATCCGTCAAAGGCGACACGGGAAAAGGGAGAAAAGCTGTTTCTGTTCTCCGTTGACAGGGTTGTGGAAATTGTTAAAAGGATTGAGCGGTCTATGCCTATCTGATGATGGCGTTTTCAATCTCCTGCCCGGTTTCATCCCGTTTTTACAAGGTATGTAGATGAATTCGGTTTTGATTTTTAACCGTCTTTTTTTTAAAAACGTTTTTAGGTTATAATCTTGACAGTATTATAAATCCACCTTATTATATCGGAGATAAAAACCGTTATCCGTGACCGTATTCCGTATCCATAAAAACAAATGTGGCTTTTTATACGGACACGGACAACGGACACGAAACACGGTATTTTTGGAGGTTTAATGGCTCAAGAAAAGGTTCCTGTTTATATTGAAGACGAGATGAAAAAATCCTACATGGGCTATGCCATGAGCGTCATTGTTGGAAGGGCGCTGCCTGATGTCAGAGACGGTTTGAAGCCTGTTCACCGTCGCATTCTTTACGCAATGCACGAGATGGGGGTGGAATGGAACAAGCCGTATAAAAAATCCGCCCGTGTGGTCGGCGATGTGATCGGCAAATATCATCCGCACGGCGATACTGCCGTGTATGACGCTATGGTAAGGATGGTTCAGGTATTTTCCCTGCGTTATCCGCTTATAGACGGCCAGGGAAATTTCGGCTCGGTTGACGGAGATTCGCCTGCGGCCATGCGTTACACAGAGGTAAGGATGGCGCGTCTTGCCGCCGAGCTTCTTGCAGACATTGACAAGGAGACCGTTGACT
>CAZVZI010000183.1:0-4315 GCA_964631455.1 uncultured Thermodesulfobacteriota bacterium
CCATTGGCGCGGCAATCCTCTTCATTCCCTCCGAGCCTGTTCCTGTTCCCCACATGATTGGAAGAAGTCCTGCCATGATCGCGACAACAGTCATCATCTTTGGCCTTACCCTTTCCACAGCGCCTTCAATAACTGCATCATATAAATCAGAATAGATGTTCATCTTTCCGTGGTAGTATCTCTCTTTATATGCGCTATCAAGGTAGATAAGCATGACCACACCTGTCTCTGCTGCAACACCTGCAAGCGCAATAAAACCAACAGCAACTGCAATGCTCATATTATATCCAAACAGATACGTGATCCACACACCTCCAACCAGTGCAAATGGCAAAGAGAGCATAACAATCAAACTCTCTGCGATATTGCCGAAATTAAAATAAAGGAGGAGGAATATTATGGCAAGCGTAAGGGGAACGATAACCTTTAGTTTTTGGTAAGCCCTTTCCATATATTCATATTGCCCGCTCCATGTTATATAATAGCCTGAAGGAAATTTCACCTTTTCTGCCACGACCTTTTTTGCGTCTTGAACATAACTGCCAATATCCCTGCCCCTTACATCCACAAATATCCATGTTGTAAGAAGGGCATTTTCTGTCCTTATCGTAGGCGGTCCCTTTTTTATAATAATGTCTGCTACCTGAGACAAGGGTATCTGCTGCCCCATCATGGTCGGAACAAGAACCCTTCCCATCTTGTTTATGTCATCCCGCAGTTCCCTCTTATATCTGACATTTACAGGATACCTCTCAACCCCTTCAACTGTTGTTGTTATATTCTCTCCGCCTATTGCAGACATAATAACTTCCTGTATATCCTCAACCTTTAATCCGTATCTTGCCGCCTCATCCCGCTTTATCTTTATATCGACATAATAACCGCCAACAATCCTTTCTGCATAAGCACTTGCTGTGCCCGGGACGCCTTTTACTGCTGACTCAACCTCAAGCGCAATATTTTCCAATGCCTCAAGACTTTTGCCAAACACCTTTATACCGACAGGCGTCCTGATACCTGTTGCGAGCATGTCAATCCTTGCCTTTATAGGCATTGTCCACGCGCTTGTTACGCCAGGCATCTCCAGAGCCTTGTTCATCTCATCAATAAGTTTTTCCTGAGTCATGCCGGGACGCCAGTCCTTTTCAGGCTTTAGATTTATAATGGTCTCAAACATCTCAAGCGGCGCAGGGTCTGTTGCAGTCAAAACCCTGCCTGCCTTTCCAAATACAGACTCCACCTCTGGAAAACTCTTTATTATCTTATCCTGAGTCTGCATTATCTCAGCGGTCTTTGTAATTGAAATACCCGGCAGGGTAACAGGCATGTACATAAGTGTGCCTTCGTTTAACGTTGGCATGAATTCAGAGCCAATCTTTTTTAACGGAAGGAATGTGATTGCCAATATGACCACAGCAACAAGTATTGTTAAGATTTCGGTTTTAAGCGCAAGATTTATTATAGGTCTGTAAATCCATATCAAAAACCTTGTAACAGGGTTTTTCTGTTCAGGGATTATATGCCCTCTTATAAAGAAGAACATGAGCACTGGCACGAGTGTGACTGATAATAAACTTGCTGCTGCCATGGCAAATGTCTTTGTGTAAGCAAGCGGTTTGAAAAGTCTTCCTTCCTGCGCCTCAAGTGTAAATACAGGCATGAATGATACAGCGATTATGAGGAGTGAGAAAAACAACGGCGGCCCGACCTCTTTTGCAGCATCCAAAATTATCTGCCAATGCTCCTTCTTTCCTTTATCCCTTTCAATATGCTTGTGCGCATTCTCTATCATCACAATTGCGCCGTCTATCATTGCGCCAATCGCTATCGCAATACCGCCAAGACTCATTATATTTGCATTGAGTTTCATGTAATACATAACAATCAAAGAGATGAGTATGCCTACTGGAAGCATCAATATCGCTACAAGCGCTGACCTGAAATGAAGGAGAAATATAATGCAGACAAGGGATACAACAATGGATTCCTCTATGAGTTTCTCTTTTAATGTGTCTATTGCCCTGTGGATTAAATCGCTTCTGTCATATACAGGGATTATCTTAACGCCCGGCGGAAGCCCTGCCTCAAGTTCCTTTATCTTTTGTTTAACGCCGTGTATAACATTTAAGGCATTCTCGCCAAAACGCATCACTACAACACCGCCTACGACCTCGCCATCGCCATCCCTTTCCACAAGGCCCCTTCTCTCATCTGGACCAAGTTCAACCCTTGCAACATCCTTTATCCTTATTGGTGTGCCTGCCCTGTCAACTTTTAAAACAATATTTTCAATATCAGTGATATTCTTTATATAGCCAAGCCCGCGAACCATGTATTCCTTTTCACTCATCTCCACAACTCTGCCGCCAACATCCCTGTTGCTCATTTCTATCGAACTTATAACATCCTTAAGCGGCACATTATGGGTTACAAGGCGGTTAGGGTCTATGTTCACCTGATACTGTTTTACAAAACCGCCGATGGATGCAACCTCTGATACGCCCGGAACCTTTGTAAGTTGATACCGCACATACCAGTCCTGAATGCTTCGCAGTTCCGCAAGGCTGTAGCCTTTGCCTTCTACCGTGTATTCAAAGACCCATCCAACGCCTGTTGCATCAGGGCCAAGTGAAGGGGTTACGCCCCTTGGAAGTTTTCCTGATGCAAAGTTCAGGTATTCCAAAACCCTTGACCTTGCCCAGTAAATGTCCGTCCCATCTTCAAAGATGATATAGACAAACGAAACACCAAAGAATGAATAACCCCGGACAACCTTTGATTTCGGGACAGAAAGCATTGCTGTTGTCAAAGGATATGTTATCTGGTCTTCAACAACCTGCGGCGCCTGTCCGGGATATTCCGTATAGATAATGACCTGAACATCAGATAAATCAGGGATTGCATCTATAGGTGTTTTATAAACAACCCATACACCCCAGCCGACTGCAAATGCAGTAAATAGGATGATGATGAGTTTATTATTTATGGAGAGTTCAATGATTCTGTTTAGCATGGATTAGTGTCCTTTATGGGTTGCAGCCTTTTCTTCCTTCTTTTCTTCACCAGGTTGATGTGAAATCATACCACTCAGCGCTGCCTTTAGATTGCTTTCAGAATCTATTAAGAAATTTGCGGATGTAACAACCTTTTCCCCTGCCTTCACCCCTGAAATGATCTGATAATAGCCTTCGCCCTGTGCGCCAACCTTTATATTCCTCGGCTCAAACCTGCCGTCGCCTTTGTCAATAATCACCGCCTGCCTTACACCTGTATCTATAACAGCGGAGTCAGGCACTGTTACGGCATTTGCTGCCGCGTCAACTGCGAGTTCAATATTCATATACATGCTGAGTTTTAGTTTGTGTTCAGGATTGGGGAGTTCAAATCTTATCTTTGCTGTCCTTACCTCTGTGCCGCTTTCGGGCACATATCTGATAGAGCCAAGGTGGCTGTAGACATGTTCTATCTTCCCCCGGTAAGTCTCGGAAGCTGAGTAGGAAGGGGATAATAAGGCATCCTGGCCAACTTTTATATAGGGGATTTCATATTCATAGACCTCGCCATAGACCCACACGAGCGAATGATCTATGATCCTGAACAGGGGTTCGCCTGCCTCTATTTTCTGCCCCTGCACGACCATTTTTTCCGTAACGCCGCCGTGGGCAGGGGCATAGATAGTCATAGTTCTGGTAATAGCCCCGTCTTTTTCAAGCTTTTTTATCTGCTCATCCGATATGTCCCAGTATTTGAGCCTCTGTCTGGCTGCCTGCACAAGAGACTCCGCGCTCTTCCTGACATCGGGATAAGAGCTATTATTAACCTTCCCAAGATTTTTCATTGCCAGGAGATACTCCTGCTGCGTTGCCACCAACTCAGGGCTATAGATTTCCAAAAGAGGCTCGTCCGGATGCACCATCAAATCAGTCCTGTTCACATAGAGTTTTTCAACCCAGCCGGCGACCTTGGTATTTATATTGTAGACCTTGTTCTCAACCGGCTCTATCCTGCCGACGGTTCGTATAATCCTTTTGAGTGTTCTGATTTTAGCATCTTCTGTTTTAACGCCAATTTTTTGAATTTTTTCCGGGGTTATTTTAACAGTTCCTATAACTTCTTTTTCTGCTGCTTCTTCATCATAAACCGGCACATAGTCCATTCCCATCTCATCTTTCATGGGTGTTGGAGAGGTTTGCTGCGGATTCATGGGAGCCCGGTAAAATAAAATCTTCCTCTCCTTTTGCGTTATTTTCTCCTCTTCATAAACAGCTATATAATCCATGCCCATCTCGTCTTTTTGAGGAGCAGGGGATGTAAC
>CAZVZI010000184.1:0-4306 GCA_964631455.1 uncultured Thermodesulfobacteriota bacterium
CGGATGTGATGTTGAGAGAGTCAAAGAGTCAAAGAGTCAAAGAGTCAGGTGTATCCGCAACCTTTATCGTTATGGGCGAGGAAATTCCGGTAAAGCTGCAATATGCGGGTGTGCATAATCTTTCCAATGCCGCTGCTGCTATTGCAGCCACCCTTCCCCTTGGCGCAACAAAAGAGGAGATTATAAAGGGACTCTCTTCTGTAAAACCTCTGTGCGGCAGGATGGAGATAATTTCGCTGGCAAATGGAATAACAATTATTGATGATACATACAATGCCAATCCCCTTTCCATGGAAGCATCGTTAAAGAGCCTTGCGTCTATGAAGGGGAGAAAGATTGCTGTTCTGGCTGACATGCTGGAATTGGGAGATATTGCGCAGACCGCGCATAAAAACATAGGCAGGTTGGCAAAGGAGGTCGGCATAGACTTTCTTTTCGCAACCGGCAATTTTCAAAAAGATATTGCAAGCGGCGCATTTGATGCAGGTATGCCGGCAGATAAAATATTTGAGTCAACGGATAAAACCGGTCTTGTTGAGACTCTTCACAATATTACAAGAGACGGAGATTGCATCCTTGTCAAAGGCTCGCGAGGAATGAAGATGGAGGAGGTTGTAGATGCTTTATCACTTGCTCTATCCGCTTCATAAATATCATACGGTCTTTAATGTATTTCAATACATTACATTCAGGACTATTTATGCAGTTGTGACTGCGCTGCTTTTGAGCTTTATCATCGGGCCTTACATTATAAAGAAGCTCTCGCTTATGCAGATAGGCCAGGTCATAAGAAAGGACGGTCCGGCAAATCACTTCAGCAAAGAGGGTACCCCGACCATGGGCGGAGCGCTTATTTTGTTCGCAATAATTGTTCCGACGCTGTTATGGGCAAATCTTACGAGCCGGTATATATGGCTGTTGGTCGTGGCTACGCTCGGTTTTGGCATAGTAGGTTTTATAGACGACTATAAAAAGGTGGTGCAAAAGGACAGCCGGGGGCTTTTGCCCAGATATAAGTTTCTTGGACAATTTATCATTGCCCTTGGTGTGGCGCTGTTCTTATATTTCACAGGATTTAATACATCTGTTACGGTTCCGTTTTTTAAGAACGCGACCATATTGTTAGGATGGCTCTATATCCCTTTTGTTGTGCTGGTCATCGTGGGCGCATCGAATGCGGTAAATCTCACAGATGGATTGGACGGCCTTGCCATAGGGCCTATAACCATAGCTGCCGCAACCTATATGCTTTTTACCTATCTCGCGGGGAATGTGAAGATAGCGCAATATCTCCAGATTATGTATGTGCCAAAGGCCGCCGAGTTGACCATATTCGCGGGCGCTATGGTTGGGGCGAGCCTTGGCTTTCTCTGGTTCAACAGTTATCCTGCCCAGGTTTTTATGGGGGATATAGGTTCTCTGTCTCTGGGAGGGGCGTTGGGAACTCTGGCGGTCATTACTAAACATGAAATGCTGCTTGTCCTTGTGGGCGGTGTGTTTGTTGTGGAGGCGCTATCGGTGATAGTTCAGGTAGGGTCGTTCAAGCTCAGGGGCAAAAGGGTATTCAAGATGGCCCCCATACACCATCACTTTGAGTTAAACGGCTTGCCTGAACCCAAGATAATCGTGAGATTTTGGATAATATCAATCATACTTTCGCTTATAGCGATAAGCACATTGAAATTGAGATGAAGATGATACAAAAATCAAAAATCAGAAACTTGCCCTCGCAGGCTTTAAGCGGGGGTCAAAAGTCAGAAGTCTGGGGCAAGAATGTCCTTGTAGTCGGCCTTGCGAAGACAGGGGTTTCTGTTGCCGGATTTTTACATGAGCAGGGCGCCATTGTCACAGCCACAGATGTTTCGCCTGCGTCTCAGATTAAAGGCATTGATGAGTTGCAAAATATTGGCATAAAAGTTGAGGCAGGGGGGCACAGCCTTAAGCATTTTTTAAATGCAGACCTGATTGTCCTGAGTCCGGGAGTTCCCCCCGATATAGAACCCCTTCAGGAGGCCAAGAAAAAAGGCATAGAAATAATAAGTGAAATAGAGCTGGCATATAATTTTATAAAAGAGCCTATCGTGGCTATAGCAGGAACCAATGGCAAGACAACCACAACAACCCTTATTGGCAAGATTTTTGAGGGTGCAGGGAAAAAGGTCTTTGTGGGCGGCAATATCGGGCTTCCGCTGATTGAATATGTCGCTGCAGGAGAAACAGCCGACTATCTTGTTGTTGAGGTGAGCAGCTTCCAATTGGAAGGTATCAGAAAATTCAGGCCGCATATAGCAATTCTTTTAAACATTACCGAAAAGTTCAGGCTCTTTGAGAATATGAAACAAGGGGATGTTGCTGTTGTAAATAATGATGATGCTGTCATCAACTCAAAACTTAAAACGCAAACCCCAAAATTTAAAGTAATATCTTTTAGCAGCAGAAATCCCCCTTTAATTCCCCCTTTTTCAAAGGGGGATACAGGGGGATTTGAAGGCATTTATTACAGCAACGGAAATATCGTTTATTCTTTTGAAGGAGCGGAGGAGTCGTATCCAACGGCAAATTTTAAGCTCAAGGGTATCCACAACATAGAAAACATAATGGCCTCTATCGCGGCTGTAAAGGCGTGCGGTATTTCGAGAGATGTAATATTAAAAACCATTGAAGGATTTAAAGGACTTCCTCACAGGATGGAGTTTATAAGAGAGCGGAGTGGAGTCGCATATTACAATGACTCAAAGGGCACGAATGTCGGCGCGCTTCAGAAATCTCTGGAGGGGTTTGATTCGCCCGTCATCCTCATTGCAGGCGGCAAAGACAAAGGTGGCGATTATCGGGTTTTAAATGACCTGATAAAGAAAAAGGTAAAGAGCCTGATACTTCTGGGAGAGGCAAAAAATAAGATAAGAGATGCCTTTAAAGGTTTAACGGATATTATCTTGGTTGAATCTTTGAAAGAGGCGGTGAATATTGCGCACAGCAAGGCTGAAAAAGGAGATGTGGTTTTACTCTCACCGGCCTGCTCCAGCTTTGATATGTTTAAAGATTATAAGGAACGGGGAGATGTTTTCAGAAGATTGGTGGAGGCATCATGTTCAAAGTCCGCGAAATAGATAAACCGCTTATCCTTGCCATGATGGCCCTTGTGGCAATAGGCTTTGTTATGGTTTGGTCTACCAGCTATATAATGGCCATGAAGAGGTATGGGAATGAGTATTTTTTTGTTAAAAAGCATCTCATATTTATTGGTTTGGGGGGCATTCTCTTTTTTATCGCTGCAAATGTAAAATATCATTTGTATCAAAGATGGACATACGCGATATTTCTTGCAAGCCTCATCTCGCTCATCATGCTCACATTCATACATGGCATAGGAAACGAGGCTGGCGGCGCAAGGAGATGGATAAAACTCGGCCCTGTTACATTTCAACCTTCTGAGCCGGCAAAACTTGCAGTAATCATATATATGTCATATTACCTTGCGGCAAAAAAGGAGAAGTTGAAAACCTTTTCCATAGGCATTGTGCCGCCGATGATTATGAGCGGGCTTATTCTGCTTTTTATCTTAAAAGAGCCTGATTTTGGAACAGCCTTATCTCTTGGCGCAATTACCATCATCATGATGTTTATTGCAGGCGTGCGAATAAGATACCTTTTCCCCCTGTTTCTTCTCGCGGCGCCGTTTATTTATTTCATGGTTACAAGGGTTGACTACAGAATGAAACGGGTGCTTGTCTTTTTAGACCCGTGGAGGGATTCAGAAGGCGCAGGGTTCCAGCTTGTCCAATCGCTGATTGCCTTTGGCGCAGGAGGCGTCTGGGGCGTCGGCCTTGGCGAAGGCAAGCAGAAACTATTTTATCTGCCGGAGGCGCATACCGACTTTATTCTATCCGTGGTAGGAGAGGAACTGGGGCTCATAGGGGTTTCTGTGCTTATTGCGCTTTATCTGATTATACTCGTTTCAGGCATAAGAATTAGTTTAAAGGCAAAAGACCTCTTTGGCCGATATCTTGCCATAGGCATTACGCTCTTGATTGTGCTTCAGGCAGCGGTAAATATGGCTGTTGTGCTCGCGCTTTTGCCTACAAAAGGGCTTACACTTCCGTTTATAAGCTACGGCGGGACCTCCCTTGTGGTTAATATGATAGGCATGGGGATACTTTTGAATATATGGAAGGAAGGGGTAAAAGAACGGTAGTATGCGAATCGTATTAACAGGCGGAGGCACCGGCGGACACCTATTTCCGGCCATTGCGCTTGCAGAAGAATTTAAGGCAAGGGATAAAAGGTGTGAGATTCTATTTATAGG
>CAZVZI010000185.1:0-4288 GCA_964631455.1 uncultured Thermodesulfobacteriota bacterium
AAACGTAAACCAGATATTGTAATCATTGTCCCTTTCATAGTTGTGGGTTACACCGGAATATGAGTTGACAACATCTACAAAGTCTTTAATCTTTTCTTGCGTAACCTTTGCAGCGCAGAGGGAGCTTACAAAACCAAGCTTTCTAGGGTCGTAGGTTGCGCCGATTCTGCGGATGATGCCCTCTTTCTTTAAATTTTCAAGCCGGGTAATTACATCTGCTTCAGAAACTCCAACCTCTTTGCCTATGGCTTCATAAGGTTTTTGAACGATGGGGAATTTTGTCTGAATGATGTTTAATATCTTTTTATCTATGGCATCCATTTACCTTACCCCTGCTGTTTCTTGTCTTTTCGCCTGGGCGCTCTTAGCCTCTTCGCTCGGCTGATATGTGCAGAACGGCTCTTCCTGCATGTAATCGCCGGTAAAGGCATAAGCCCTTGCCCGGCATCCGCCGCACACCCGTCTAAATTCGCAGTATCCGCATCTCCCCTTGTAATCATCCCATGCCCTCATCTCTTTGAATACCTTGGATGTTTCCCATATCTTGCTAAACGGCTCTTTTCTAATATCGCCGCACTCAACATCCAGGAATCCGCATATCTGCACCTTGCCGGTATGAGACACAAATGCGAATGACTGGCCGCCCATGCACCCTTTGGTCATTGCGTCAAGACCGTGAGTCTCAGGTTTTACGGTTATGCCTTTTTCTCTTTCGTGTTGTCTGAATATCCGGTAGTAATGCGGCGCACAGGTCGGCTTGAACTGGATCGGCACCTTGTCCCGCATATTATAAAACCATGTAAGGGTTTTTTCATACTCCTCAGGCGGTATCTCAAGGTGTTTTAATTCAGCGCCCCTTCCTGTGGGAACAAGCAGGAACGGATGATGCGCCTTGGCGCCAAGCTTAATCACCATGTCCAATATCTGACGCAGTTCATGGAGATTGTGTTTTGTTATGGTGGTGTTGACCTGAAAATCAAGGCCGACCTTTTTTGAGTTTTCAATTGCCTTCATCACGCTGTCAAACGCGCCTTTGACACGGCGAAAATTGTCGTGGCTTTCAGCATTCAAGCCATCTATAGAATAGCTCACCCGCTGGATGCCGACCTCTTTCATCTTTCTGGCCGTTTCTTCTGTTACAAGGAAACCGCACGGCGCCATAACCATTCTTAAGCCAAGTTTTGTGCCATGCGCTGCAATCTCCCATATATCATCTCTCAGCATCGGCTCGCCGCCGGTCAGGATTATGATAAAACTCGGAAATGCCTTTGCCACATCATCAAGAAACGCCAGACACTCTTCTGTCTTTAATTCATTAGGGTATGGGCCGAACCTCGCCGCCGCTCTACAATGGATGCAGTCCAGATTGCACGACCGCGTTACCTCCCATGCAATAAGCTTGGGAAGCCATTTTTTTTCTGCTGTGGGTTTTCCTTCCATCCCCGGGACTTGATGGGGATGTCCTTTTGGCATTGCACCATGCATATTAATCACCTTCCTATTAGTTTTGCCGCCTCTTTGGCAAAATATGTAAGTATCAAATCTGCCCCCGCCCTTTTTATTGACATAAGACTTTCCATCATTGCCCTTTGACCGTCCATCCATCCGAGCTTTGCCGCAGCCTTTATCATGGCAAATTCGCCGCTCACATTGTATGCAGCCACAGGATAACCAAGCTCCTCTTTCACCCGCCTTATGATGTCAAGATACGGCAGCGCGGGCTTTACCATCACAATATCCGCGCCCTCTTCAATATCAAGCTGAGCCTCCCGTAGCGCCTCATTGGTATTCGCCGGATCCATCTGATAGCTTCTCCTATCCCCGAACTCAGGCGTTGATTCTGCGGCCTCTCTGAAAGGGCCGTAAAATGCGCTGGCGTATTTTGCCGCATAGCTCATTATCGGAATATTACTGAAATTATTTTCATCCAAAATCTTTCTTATCGCGCCAACCCTTCCATCCATCATGTCTGACGGGGCAACCATATCAGCGCCCGCCCTTGTATGAGACAATGCCTCCTTTGCAAGAAGCTCCAGGGTTGCATCGTTATCCACATCGCCGTGCTTTATGACGCCGCAATGGCCATGGCTTGTATATTCACACATGCAGACATCGGTAATGACCATAAGTTCCGGCGTTTTGTTTTTTATAGCCTTGATCGCCTGCTGGATAATGCCTTTTGGGTTATATGCCTCGCTGCCGACTTCGTCCTTATGTTCCGGTATGCCGAACAAGATTACGGCAGGGATACCGAGCGATTTTATCTCCTTAATCTCCTTGCCGAGATTATCCACGGACAACTGATAATGGCCCGGCATACTCTTGATCTCGTTTTTGACGCCCTTGCCAAAGGTGACAAAAAGCGGCAATATAAGGTCATCCACGGAGAGGCTTGTCTCTCTGACCATCTTGCGTATGGTCTCATTTTTTCGGAGCCGCCGTGGGCGGTGCTTGGGGAAGGGCATGTTATTCCTTTCTTAAACTGCTATTCTCGAACTGCTCTATTTAATAGGCAAAAGTTGCTCCAATATCTGCCTCTATGCAACCGCCTTCTTACTTGTAAGTCCTATCTCCTCATCTGTCAGATAACATGCCGGGTCGTGCATCCACGGGTCGTTATAGACTTTCACTGCCCGGTACCTGAATGCGCCGCCGCAGAGTTTTATCCATTTGCACTGGCTGCATCTGCCTTTCAAGAGCGGCAGCCGGTTTTTAAGCCCTTTCATCAGCGGATCCGAGGTGTCCATCCATATCTCACTAAACGGCCTTTTTCTGACATTGCCGAAGGTGTGATCCTGCCAGAATTGATCCGCATGGACATTGCCGTTAAAGTCAATGTTACCGATGCCAACGCCTGAGGAGTATGCGCCGCCGCCGTTCCACTCCATAAGTTTATAAATATCTTCCGCCTTTTTCGGGTCAATCTGTTTCAGCTTCATGTAAAGATAAGGGCCGTCCACATGATTATCCACGGTAAGGATATCTTTTTTCAATCCCCTTTTGTAGAAGTCCATAGTTCTTTCAAGGATTATATCTATTGCCTTTCTGCTCTCTTCGTGGGAAAGGTCGTCTTTTCTCAAATCGCTTCCTCTGCCTGCATACACGAGATGATAAAAGCATGCCCTCTGGATGCCTTCCTTTTCAATAAAGTCAAAAATATTGTGCAGGTCTTCGTAATTTCTTCGGGTGAGCGTGAGTCTCAAACCCACCTTTTGGTCAACCTCCATACAGTTCTTGACACCGCGCAAGGCAAGGTCAAATGCGCCTTCCATGCCCCTGAATTTGTCGTTCACTTCGCCGATGCCGTCAAAGGATATTCCCACATAGCTAAAGCCGGTATTCTTAATCTGCTTTGCCATCTTTTTATCTATAAGTGTCCCATTGGTGGAAAGCGTAAGCCGCATGTTCATGCCTCTGGCATAATCCGCCAGCTCAAACAGGTCTTTTCTCATAAGAGGCTCACCGCCGGATAAGAGGAGCGCCGGTATTTTGAAGTCAGCCAAACTCTTAATCATGGTTCTGGCTTCACTGTTGCTCAGCTCTCCGGGATAATCCTCATTATGCGAATCCGTATAACAGTGGACGCAGTTCAAATTGCACCGCCTTGAAACGCTCCAGACCACTACCGGTCTTCTTTCGCCGGCTGATTTCGGCACCTCATGCTCTATCTTCTCTGTTGCATGCGGTGTGCCGTGTCCGACGCCCCTTTTATGGCCGTATCTTAGCGGATCTCCGGTTGTATCCGCTCCGCAGAAAAGTTTTGTTATGTCTATCATGATGATTTTTCCTCCTGTTTTTTAAAATGCCGCGCAATTGCCTCTGTCAATGCCGGGATCGTGTATTTATTAGGCATGATGGTCGTCTTGATACCCAGCGCCGAAGCAGTGTCTTTTGTTATAGGCCCAATGGAAGCGACAGCAACGTCTTGCAGAAGACCGGCTGCCTCGCCTTTTTTGAACATGCCCGTAAAATTCTCAACTGTGGAAGATGAGGTGAAGGTCACAACATCAATCTTCTTTTCCTCAAACATCTTTCTTATCTCTTCCGTTTTACCTTTCGGTTTTACTGTCCTATATGCTGCTACAACATCTATCTTGCCGCCGAGCCTTTTTATCTCTTCAGGCAGCACCTCTCTTGCCTTTGAGGCCCGCGGCAATAAAAATCTCTTGCCTTTTATCTTATTTTTTCCGAGTCCTGCAATTATTGACTCTGCGCGATATTCTTTAGGCAAGAGGTCAACCCTAATCCCCAAGTCTTCTACCGCCTTTGCAGTGGCAGGACCGATGGC
>CAZVZI010000186.1:0-4251 GCA_964631455.1 uncultured Thermodesulfobacteriota bacterium
TGTGAATTATATATTAAAAGACCCCAAATACAGCGTTGAGGAATGCCAGCAGCGAGGCATGACCTATGCTTCTCCTATCAAGATAGTTGTAAGGCTTATTGTATGGGATAAGGATGCGGCAACCGGCGCACAGACCATAAGAGATGTGAAAGAGCAGGAGATATACTTTGGAGAAGTTCCGCTCATGACCGATAACGGGACTTTTATTATCAACGGAACGGAAAGGGTTATCGTGAGTCAGCTCCACAGGTCTCCCGGTGTGTTTTTTGAATATGAAAAGGGGAAAGGCTATGCGAGCGGAAAACTTCAGTATACGGCAAGAGTAATACCGTATCGCGGTTCATGGCTTGATTTTGAATTTGACCAGAAGGATTGGCTTTATGTGCGAATAGATAAGCGGAGAAAGATGCTTACCACAATCCTTCTCAAGGCATTGGGTTATTCTATAGAAGAGCTTCTTAATTATTTTTATCCTGCCGAGGAGATTGTTCTGGAAGGCAAGAAAACATTAAGGAAGGTGGAACCTGACCAGCTCATAGGCCGAAAGGCAAGCCAGGATATAAAGGATCCGAAGACCGATGAGGTAATTATAAAAAAAGAAAGAAAATTTAACCGGGCAACCATAAAGAGGCTTGTTGCCGCCGGCATTAAATACATACCGGCCGAAACAGAAGATATATTAGGCAAGATAGTTGCAAGGGATATTGTTGATCATAAAACAGGCGAAGTGATACTGGAGTGCAACCAGAATATTACAAAAGAAAAGCTGGCTGATATAGAAAGAAGAGGAATAGAAAAATTTCAACTTCTCTTTACCGAAGGGATAGGACCCTTTTTCAGGGAGGTCCTCATAAATGATAGAATTGCAAATGAAGAAACAAAGATTATTCAAACCTATCGCAAGGAAAACCCTGATGATACTACTACCAATATAACCATAAACGCTATGGTAGAGATATACAGAAGGCTCAAGCCTGGTGACCCGCCTACCGTGGCTGCGGCGAGGCAGCACTTTAACAATCTGTTCTTTTCCGTTGATAGATACGACCTTTCAAAGGTCGGCAGATTAAAGCTCAATAGAAAACTTGGATTTGATGTCGCTCTGGAAACTACTACGTTGCGCAAGGAAGATATCCTTGGCGTGGTCCGTTATCTCGTTGGTCTGAAAAATGGACAGGGAGTTGTGGATGATATAGACCATCTTGGCAACAGGAGGATAAGATCGGTCGGCGAACTTCTGGAGAATCAATACAGGATAGGGCTTTTACGGATGGAAAGGGCGGTCAAGGAAAGGATAAGCCTTGGAGAGTTGGAGACGCTCATGCCGAATGACCTTATAAATCCGAAACCGGTTGCAGCGGTAGTGAGAGAGTTTTTCGGCGCCAGCCAGCTTTCGCAATTTATGGACCAAACCAATCCGCTGTCGGAGATTACACACAAGAGAAGGCTCTCTGCCCTTGGACCAGGCGGACTTACAAGAGAGAGGGCAGGGTTTGAGGTCAGAGACGTTCATGCCACCCATTACGGAAGAATATGCCCCATAGAAACGCCGGAAGGGCCGAACATAGGGCTTATAGTGTCTCTCAGCACATATGCAAGGGTGAACGAGTTTGGTTTTATAGAAACTCCGTATAGAGAAGCCGCTCATGGCAAGGTAACCAACAGGATAAGATTCCTTTCCGCGTTGGATGAAGAGAGCCATGTAATAGCCCAGGCCAATGCGCCCCTTGATAAAGACGGCAGATTTACCACAGATATGGTTTCTGCGAGAAAGGGTGGAGAATTTGTAATGGCAAGGCCTGAGGATATTACCCTGATGGATGTCTCCCCAAACCAGTTGGTAAGCATAGCGTCAGCCCTTGTTCCATTTCTTGAAAACGATGACGCCAACAGGGCGCTTATGGGTTCGAATATGCAGCGCCAGGCTGTTCCTCTGATCCGGACTGATGCGCCGCTTATTGGCACAGGCATTGAAGAAGTGGTTGCGAAAGATTCCGGCGTTACAATAATTGCCAGAAAAGACGGCGTTGTGGAAAGTGTGGACGCCTCCCGAATAGTTGTAAGGTGCAGCGATGAGGTTGATATTTACAATCTGGCAAAGTTTAAGAGGTCTAATCAAAACACATGCATAAATCAGAAGCCGATAGTGCGTGTCGGCGACAGGGTGAGCAAAGGAGTTGTGATAGCAGATGGGCCGTCAACAGACCACGGAGAGCTTGCGCTCGGCAGAAATATCCTTGTTGCATTCATGCCGTGGGGCGGATATAACTTTGAAGACTCCATACTTGTGAGCGAGCGGGTTCATAAGGAAGATGTGTTTACATCGGTTCACATAGAGGAATTTGAAATAATGGCCAGGGATATAAAACTTGGCAAAGAGGATATTACAAGAGATATCCCGAATATAGGCGAAGAGGTGCTCAAGGATTTAGACGAGAGCGGGATAGTGCGGGTCGGCGCGGAGGTGGGACCGGGGGATATATTAGTCGGCAAGGTAACGCCTAAAGGCGAGACTCAGCTTTCTCCGGAAGAAAAGCTGCTTCGCGCCATATTTGGAGAAAAGGCAGAAGACGTAAAAGACACCTCGCTAAAGGTTCCGCCCGGGATAGAGGGGGTTGTTATAGATGTCAAGGTTTTTTCAAGAAGAGGAGCGGAGAGGGATGAGAGGAGCAAATCTATTGAGGACAGGGAAATAGCCAAGCTCTTAAAGGATAAAGAGGATGAGATAAAGATTGTGAGGGATAACGCCTTTAAGAGGGTGAAGAAACTGCTTTTAGGAAAACATTTATCTGAAAAGTTAATTGATAAAAAGGGCAATGTAATTCTAAAAAAGGGAGCGGCCATCACGGAAGATATATTAGACAAGCTCCCTATGGGCAAGTGGGATGAGGCGTCTATAACAGATGAGCATGCTGAGAAGGAAGTAAAGCATACCCTTGATAATTTTAATGAGCAGATAGATCTTATAAAAGTTGTATTTGATGAGAGGATAGACAGGCTTAAGAGAGGCGATGAGCTTCCTCCCGGTGTCATAAAAATGGTTAAGGTTTATATAGCCATGAAGAGAAAGATATCGGTCGGGGATAAGATGGCCGGCAGGCATGGGAACAAAGGAGTTGTCTCCAGGATATTGCCTGAAGAGGATATGCCTTATCTGGCGGATGGGACGCCGGTTGATATAGTCTTAAACCCCCTGGGCGTTCCTTCAAGAATGAATGTCGGCCAGATATTGGAAACACATCTTGGCTGGGCTGCAAGGAGTTTGGGAGAGCAGCTGGCTGCATACATGGAGAAAGATTTCAGCCCTAATGCCTTGCGGGAAAAGCTTAAAAAGATATACGGTTCTCCTGATTTCAGCAGGTTTTTAAACGACCTTTCTGACAAAGAAGTTGTAGCCGTGGCCAGGAGGCTTAAAAAAGGGATATTTATATCAAGCCCGGTATTTGACGGCGCTACGGAACAGGATATAAAGGACCTGCTTGAAAAAGGCGGATTATCGCTTAACGGCAAGGTTACCCTCTGTGACGGCAGAACTGGAGAGCCGTTTGATCAGGATGTTACTGTCGGCGTCATGTATATGCTGAAGCTCCACCATCTTGTGGAAGACAAGATACATGCGAGAAGCACAGGACCATACTCTCTTGTGACGCAGCAGCCCCTGGGAGGCAAAGCCCAGTTTGGCGGACAGAGGCTGGGTGAAATGGAGGTGTGGGCGCTGGAGGCTTATGGCGCTGCGCATACCCTGCAGGAATTTTTAACTGTAAAGAGCGATGACGTTCCCGGCAGGACAAGGGTATATGAGGCTATTGTTAAGAAAGAGTACAATATGGAGACTACCCTTCCTGAGTCATTTAATGTGCTTGTAAAGGAATTGCAGAGTTTAGTGCTGGATGTGGAGCTTTTGGAAGAAGAGAAGTAAAGGAGGAACAACATTGGAAAGACTAATGGCGCTTTTTGGAAAGC
Organism: uncultured Thermodesulfobacteriota bacterium; assembly: GCA_964631455.1. GTDB lineage: Bacteria > Desulfobacterota > GWC2-55-46 > UBA9637 > UBA9637 > JACRNJ01. Next base: position 3,964 of record CAZVZI010000186.1, read on the forward strand.
AGAAAAGACCTACTGATTTTTCTGCCATAAGGATATCTCTTGCATCCCCTGATAAGATAAGAGAGTGGTCTTTTGGCGAGGTAAAAAAGCCTGAGACCATAAACTACAGGACATTTAAGCCCGAAAGGGACGGTCTTTTTTGCGCAAAGATATTCGGCCCTGTAAAGGATTATGAGTGCAATTGCGGAAAGTATAAGAGGATGAAGCATAGAGGTGTAACCTGCGAGAAATGCGGCGTAGAGGTTATCCCATCCAAGGTAAGGCGGGAGAGGCTTGGCCATATAGAAC
>CAZVZI010000187.1:0-4249 GCA_964631455.1 uncultured Thermodesulfobacteriota bacterium
CAGCGCAGTGATTTTACATATTCATTGAACACCATATTGACCGGCAAATTCACGGAAGGAAGCAATTCCAGCTATCATGACTATATATATATGGATTTGAGCCAAACATATAATCTAAACGAGGCAACAAGAAAACTTACGTCGCCTGTTGACAAGAGGCGGCCTTTTTCCGATGTTACAGGAGAGATTAGGCTGATGCCTCTTGCATGGACGCTTATGACGGCAAAGGGCATATACAATGCCTATGATGGGTGGATGGAGCAGTATGATGCATCATTGGGGGTCTGGGATAAAAGAGGGGACAGGTTTGATGTGAGCTATAGATATACAAGAAGTCCAATCAAACATACACCCATAGAATATCTTGACGCATCTTTAAGGTTTAAACTTATTCAATCCATTGACCTTACATATCGCAACAGGTATTCCTATAATGATAAAATGACTATAGAAGCTGCTTATGGCCTTGAATATAATCATCAGTGCTGGAGCGCCCAGCTTACATATACAGAGAGGCTGGAGGAGAATATAGTCATGCTCACATTTAATCTTCTCGGTATCGGGCGGATTGGCGGGGTGAGCGGGAAGGTGGAGTAGGATGTATGCTGGACAAAATAAGAAAAACAATCAAAAAATTTGACATGCTCAAAAAAGGCGATGCTGTTGTGGTTTGTGTCTCCGGCGGCGTGGATTCCGTAGTATTGCTTCATGCGCTTGCAGGGCTTGCGGCGGAATATAAACTTTTCATTATTGCCGCCCATCTCAATCACTGCCTGAGGGGCAAGGAATCCGACAGAGACGAGGCATTTGTAAAGGGCCTTGCTGAAAAGTTAGGCGTAAAGTTTATTGGCAAGAGGGTTGATGTCCGCTCCTTTTTAAAAAAAGGCGATTCCTTGCAGGATGTCGCAAGGAAGGTGAGGTATGAGTTTTTTGAAGAGATTGCAAAAAGGCATAAGGCGGACAAGATAGCCACAGGCCATAATCTGGATGATCAGGCTGAGACAATGGTGATGAGGTTTTTAACCGGCGCGGGCTTAAGAGGTTTGTGCGGCATTCCGCCGGCAAGGAGAAAATACATAAGGCCGCTTATTGATATAACCAGACAAGATATAGAAAAATACGCTGAAGGCAAAAGGTTGAAGTTTGTAAAAGACAGCTCAAATCAAAGCGCCAAGTATCTTCGCAACCGTATAAGGCTTAAACTTATGCCGGCTCTGATGGGATATAACCCGGCCATTAAAAACGACATGGCCAGGCTTTCCCGCATCCTTGCAAGGGATGAAGATTATCTGGAAGATAATGCCCAAGCCGCCTATGAAAATGTTGTGATGAAAAAGGATAAGAATGCCGTTTCCTTGTCTTTAAACAAACTGCGCAAGCTGCATGATGCAATCAAAGTCAGGATATTTTTTATGGCAGCAGAGGAGCTTTGCGGTTCAGCAAAGGGGTTTTATAGTTATCATGCAGAGGATTTTCTCATGTTATTGTTATCCGGCCGTTCTCCCAATGCCTCAATAACCCTTCCGCACAGTATGGCGGTTTATAGGGAATATGATGTTGTGACGATAGAAAAGAGGCAAGAGGCAAGGGGCAAGCCTGCCCCTGCAAGTAGTAAGCAGGGGGGGCAAGAGGTCTTGTTTGAAAAAGCATTAAAGATAAACGGCAAAACCGCGGTTATTGCGGATAATGGGTTTAAGATTGCAGAATTTAATGCAGAGATTCAAGTCCGTAAGGGCGCCCTCCCCCTGCCCCCTCCAGAGGGGGAGAGAAGAGGTATCTCCCTTTGGAGGGGGATAAAGGTGGGGGTTGCCTATTTTGATTACGACAAACTCCAACTTCCTCTGATTGTCAGGAACTTCATGCCCGGCGATAAATTTGCGCCGTTTGGCATGAAAGGCCGTAAAAAGGTTAAGGAGCTTTTTCAGGAAAAGAAGATTGCAAAACGCAAAAGGTGTTTAATCCCGATTGTTGTTTCAGGGGATGCAATTATATGGGTGGCCGGCATCAGGCAGGCCGGGTATGGGAAGATAGAGCCGGAGACAAAGAAGATATTGAAAATAGAGATGTGTTAGTTTATCCTCAAACGCAACCCACGCAGTATTATCCCTTTAGAAAAGCAAAAGATATTCCTCCGGTTGCACAGTAGAAAATAACTGCTATGCTTCCATAGATAGGTCTATCCGGGAACCCATCATTTTCCCTCTCTCTCAGGGAGATGGTTTGGGTGAGGGTAGAGTTGTTTGTATCAGGAGGTGTTATGCCTTACAAAATCCGCACAAAGCTCATCATCGCTTTTTTTGGACTCATCTTTGTATTGCTGTTTGTAATAGGCATCGTCGCATACTATAACCAGACAGCAACCCGCAAGGCATTTCAGCAGGTTGAAGACATCTCTAAAGAAGTCAAGATTACAGGCGACCTTCAACTTGTCATAGAACGGATACTCATGCCTGCCAATGACTACATAATGACAGGCAACAGGAAATATATTGCTGACTTTGACAAGGATTCAAAGGAATTAGAAACGCTCCTTTCAGATGCAGAAACAATCCTTATAAAAATGGAAAAGGTTGCCCCTGAGTTCACAACAGAAGAAAAGAAGATACTAAAGGATGTCAAAATCGCATGGCAGAGAGTAAAGGATATATCCAATAAGATATTTGCAATCAGCAGTCCTGTGGGAAACATGGAAGCGGCAAGCCTCATGGAAGAAATGGACTACAAATGGGGTAAGCCTGCGGCAGATGGAATTCACAGATGGCATGAAGTGGATTAGAGGGAATATGAAGAGGCGATTGAATCGGCAAAGAATGTTTGGATTCGTTCGTGGGTGATTATGGGGATAGGCGCTGTGATGCTTATAGCTCTGGGCATTGCCTTTGCCTTATTTTATACAGGGATTTTTGTCCGACCAATAGAGGCCATTCACAATGGCGCGGATAAAATTGCAATGGGAGATTTTAAGACAAGGCTTGATGTAAAAACAGGGGATGAGATAGAACAACTTGCCAATGCCATGAACGTGATGGCGGCGCAGTTTGACGGTTTTTATTCCAACATGCAGGCAATGGTAGATGAAAGGACATCGGAGTTAAAGGAAAGCGAGACCCGCTTCCGCGGCATTGTGGAAACAGCAAAGGATGCTGTTGTATGCATAAAACAAGGCGGGATTATTTATCTGTGGAATAAGAGCGCTGAGGAGATGTTTGGATACAAGGCTGATGAGGTGATAAACAAGAATATACATGAGGCGCTCTGCCCTGAAAGATACAAAGAAAAGGCAGCAGAGGGGTTCAAGGGATTTGCAAGAACAGGCACAGGTCCTATTGTAGGCAAGACAATAGAGATAGAAGGGCTAAAAAAGGATGAAACAGAATTTCCTGTTGAATTATCCATTTCAGCCATGAATATAAGAGGCGAGTGGCACGCCGCGGGATAATAAGGGACATCACAGGTCGCAAAGAGGCGGAGAAAAAACTTACAGAGCAAATGGATTTTATTGAAAGGTTCCACAAGGCAAGCGTTCAAAGGGAATTCAGGATAAAAGAGTTGAGGGACGAGAATGAGGCATTGAAGAAAGGTTGAGGAGATGGAGAAGAATCGGAATAAATGACGGCTTATATCTGGGTTAATACTGTTATAAGAAATACAAGTTTTTCTTTTGTTATGCCTGCCTTTTTGAGTATGTTATGGAGAGTGCCTTTCTTCAAAGGTCTATTGGAGTGAATAGGTATGGGAATTGTTATATTGCCTTCTTCTGATTTTTTCTGGTATATGCGATGGCTGCCTGTCTGTCTTACAAAGACAAAGCCTTCTTTTTCAACGGCTTTGCAGAGTTCTTTTCCGCTGATTTGCGGCAAATTAACCATTGACTACAAGTTCCAGTTCCTTAATCTGACGGTTTTTTGCAAAATGAGGGATGTTTTCAATTCCTACCACATCAATATAACCAGAGGCAGCGTCCTTGAGCATATCAATCGCTTCCTTAATTGTTTCTCCTTCTGTGGTTATGTCAAGTTCAGGACAATAAACCACATAGCCGCCTTCTTCAGCAGGAGTAAATTCTGCGGTAATTTTTATCTTCTTCATAATAACGTCTCCTATGCTGATAGGATAGCATTTTGTTTATGATAGTCAAGAGGTTTGTTTTTACAGAGGATTATTTTTTATGGAAGACAAAGACCTTATAACCGAATTACAATCTGAGATTGCAAACCTCAAGGCTGAACTTGTCAGGGCAAAAGAGTGC
>CAZVZI010000188.1:0-2925 GCA_964631455.1 uncultured Thermodesulfobacteriota bacterium
GGCAGGGTATGACCAGACAACAAGGGTTAATGAACCGGGAAGAAGTTTTTGGACAAAGGTTACCTATCGTTTTTAGTGGCTATTAGACGGCTATCTGGAGTGAAATAGTCGGAGCATTTTTATTACCCGGCTATTTCTGACTCCTTATTACACTATCTCATACTGTTCCTGATGCAATGCGCCGGATGTCTTTATAACCACCCTCTTTTTAAACCTCTTTTCCAATTCCTCTATCACATTTTCGCTTTCGCCGTATAAAAGCTCTGCAATTATCGGATGTGCGTATACAACAGTCTTTCGCCGTTTCTTTGGCAGTTCTTTAAGGAGTTCCCTGTATATCTCCATAATAACCGTATATTTCGACCTTATGATGCCGTTTCCTTCACAGTAAGGGCAAGGTTCGCAAAGGGCCTGAATTATGCTTTCCCTGCTCCTTTTTCTTGTCATCTCTATGAGGCCCAATTCGGAAATCTTCAGGATGTTTGTCCGCGCCTTGTCGGACTTAAGCGCTTCTTTGAGCGCATTGTAAACCTTTTCCCTGTTGGCCGATTTTGTCATATCTATCAGGTCAAGGACAATTATGCCGCCTATGTTCCTGAGCTTCAATTGATAGACAATCTCCTTTACAGCCTCCATGTTTGTTTTAAGCACTGTCTCTTCAGAGCTTTTTTTGCCTACATATTTTCCTGTATTAACATCTATGGCAGTCAGGGCCTCCATCTGGTCTATGATGATATAGCCGCCGGACTTTAACCAGACCTTCTTGGAGGTTGCATCTGCAAGCTCTATTTCAACTCCATAGGTGTCGAAGATTTGCTCTTTGGATTCATATAATTCTATGCGCTGTTTAAGTTCAGGCATGAAATCTTCTGCAAATTTTATCGCCCTTTCGTATTCCTCTTGGGAATCTATAACAAGTTTGTCTATATCGGCAGTTAAATTATCTCTTATTGTCCTGAGGGTTAAATCCAATTCCTGATATAAAAGGCCGGGGGCCGGTATTTTCTCTCTTTTTTTGAGGATATCACCCCATAATTTTATAATAAAATCCATATCTGATTTTATGTCATCTTCCTTCATTCCTTCACATGCTGTGCGTATGATAAAACCTGAACCGTCTGGCCGAAGCCTTGCAACTATTTCCTTAAGCCTCCTTCTCTCCCTTTCGTTTTCTATTCTTCTGGAAACGCCGATATGGTCATCTGTAGGCGTAAAAACAATTTCTCTGCCAGGAAGCGAAACGTGGGATGTAACCCGCGCCCCTTTGCTTCCTATAGGCTCCTTTGCGACCTGAACCATGATTTCCTGGCCTTCTTTCAGAATGTCCTGAATGGGTGTGTGCCTGAAACGTTTTTCCCTCTCTTCATCCTCTGCCTCTTTTGCAAGGTCTTCAAATTCCTCAAACGACTCATATACATCGGTTGCGTGAAGGAATGCTGTTCTCTCCAGACCAATATCTACAAATGCGGCCTGCATGCCCGGCAAAACCCTTGCCACCCTGCCCTTGTAAATATTTCCGCTAAGCCCCCTGTCTTTCGGCCTTTCCATAGAAAACTCCACAAGCCTGCCGCCTTGCAGGACTGCAACCCTTGTTTCATGCGGGCTGTAATTTATGATGATTTCATTTCCTGAATGTTTCATAGTTTATAATGCCTTGCTTTCTCCTTTTATTTTCATTATTGAAAAAAGTTTACTCTCATTGTCGGGGATGCCCAAAAAATGCGCCGCAACCTCATGAGGTTTCACATTGCCGGATTCTCCTTTGCCGAGCGTCAATTGCAATGTATTATCATCCGCAAGGAAAAACTTTTTTATAAGCGGCCTCATGTTTATGCTTCTTTTTTCCCCTTGCCTTTGCTGATGGATAATGATTTCATCCCTTTGCAAAAGCATGTTTATCCGTTCTTCCATTTTGCTCCTGCTGATAGATGTGAGAGAGCGGCCGTTTTCCAAAAAAATCAGATAAGTTGTCTCTGTGATAATAGCAGAGATATGATTTAGTTTCAATGGAACTTCCGCCGCTTCCAAAATCTTTATTCCATCGGGCAAAGTTTTGTTGAGTCGCTCATAGATTTCATATGGTTTCATATACTCTGCCAACTCTAAGTCCATCTCCTCTGCCATGCTTTCTATACCAACGGAAAGGGGCGAGCCGAATGTGAATTTTGGAAGAGGATGAAAACCGGCTGAATACGCAACCGGAATTTCCGCTCTTCGTATTGCCCTGGAAAACAGAGTCACAAGTTCAAGATGGCCAAGATATTTCATCTCGCCTGTTTTGGAAAAGGTTAGCCTGATTTTAAATGAAGGCAATGGGCGATTGGCTATAGGCAATAGGTTGTAATCTGATGTTTTTTTTATCGCCTCTTGCCTATAGCCCATAGCCTGCTTTTCATAGAAACTTATATTCTTCACCGCCTTGTGGTCGCATATGCCGCAAACACTGCATTTTTCCACCTTGCAGTCTGGTGTGTTTTCTGTATTGACGGATTTTTCATATTCTTTATATAAAAATTCCTTATCGACCCTGGAATTGAGATGATCCCAGGGGAAAATCTCATTTCTATCCCGCCTCCTGTAAGTGTAAAATTCAGGATCAACCCCCGTATCTTTAAATGCCTTTTGCCAGATGTCAAATCTGAATTGGTCTCCCCAACTGTCGAAGCGGCACCCTGCTTCGAACGCAGCCTTTATAGCCTTTGACAGCCTCCTGTCCCCTCTTGCAACCCCCCCCTCAAGAAAGCTCATTTTGGCGTCATGCCATTTAAAGTCCAACCTATATCTCTTGAGTTCTTTCCGCAAAAATGCCTGCCGCTCCAAACACTCCTCCAGCTTTATTTGCGGCTCCCATTGAAACGGCGTATGCGGTTTGGGCACAAACCCCGAAACGCTCACATTTATCTTTGGCCTGAAACCATATTTTTT
>CAZVZI010000188.1:2935-4218 GCA_964631455.1 uncultured Thermodesulfobacteriota bacterium
GCCGGAAAGCTCAACAATACCGGCTATATCCTCTTGAGTCTCTGTTGGAAGCCCTATCATGTAGTAGAGCTTTATAGCCCTCCACCCCATGTTGAATGCATTACCGGCAGTTTCTATCAGGGCATTTTCTTCAATCCCCTTATTTATTACATTTCTCAGCCTTTCGCTTCCTGCCTCAGGCGCCATGGTAAAACCGGTTTTCCTGACCCTCTTTATTTCTTCCATTAGCCGGGGTTTCAAAGTCCCCACACGCAAAGAAGGGAGCGACACGGCGATCTTTTTATCCGCAAACCTGTCCATAAAATTTATAAACACATCCTGTATACAGGAATAGTCTCCTGAACTCAACGATAAAAAAGAAACCTCGTCATAGCCCGTATTTTTCAAGGCCTGCTCAATTATTCTTATGATATTTTCAGGAGACCTTTCCCTGTTCGGCCTGTAGATCATACCTGCCTGGCAAAACCTGCACCCCCTTGTGCATCCCCTGTTTATCTCCACAGTGAGATGGTCGTGCACAATCTGCGGAAACGGCACAACAGGTTTTACCGGCAGAAGCAGGGTATTTATATCCGCAACAACCCTTTTATTCACGCCTTCATAACCTTTTACAAGCGGGGTGATGGCTTTAATGGTTCCGTCAGTGTTATATTCAACATCAAAAAAACAAGGCACATAAACACCTTCAATCCGGGCCAGGCTTTTAAGCAGATTTTCTTTTTTTCTTCCGTGCTTTTTCCACTCTATTATGACATCCGCAATCTCCAATATAACCTCTTCGCCGTCGCCGAGAACAAAGGCATCAAAGAAGTCTGCAATCGGCTCAGGGTTGAATGCAATCGGCCCGCCGCCGATTATGAGAGGATGGGTTTCGTCTCTGTCTTTTGAATAGAGAGGGATATTCCCGAGATTAAGAATATTCAGGATATTTGTATATGAAAGCTCATACTGGATTGAAAAGCCGAGCACATCTAATTTGCCAACAGGAATACCGGATTCAAGCGTCGCAAGCGGAAGCCCCTTATCCCTCAGAAGCCCTTCCATGTCAATCCACGGCGAAAAAACCCTCTCGCAGGCTATGTCATCCCGGCTGTTCAATGTCTGATAAAGAATCTGCATGCCCAGATGGCTCATGCCTATTTCATAAACATCCGGAAATGCAAGGCCAAATTTCAAGTTTACACGAGAAAGGTCTTTTTTAATGGAATTTATCTCGCCGCCAATGTATCTGCTCGGCCTTGAAACAAGGGCAAGATAGTCTTTTATGTTTAGTTCAGTCATAT
>CAZVZI010000189.1:0-4216 GCA_964631455.1 uncultured Thermodesulfobacteriota bacterium
TTTTGGAAAAGGCACCCCGCTTCACGGCGGCATGCCTAGCGGACATTCTGCCGTTGCATTTTCCCTCTGGGCATCAGTTGTTTTATTGACCCTTGACCCATTTGTTACGCTTCTTACATTTGTTATGGCGCTTATGGTGAGCCACAGCCGTCTGATTGCAGGTATCCACACAAAATCAGAGGTGTTTCTCGGCGCACTATTAGGGATGGGCGTTACCTTCTTTATTTTCTATATATTTTCATTAGCATAGAAATAATACAGGATGTTGGATTGAAAAATCTTGACAACGAATATAAAATAGGATATGGAAGGTCTTAATAGTTTTTAAAAGAGAGGACGAATGTTCAGATTAAGCAAGGCAGCGGAATACGCAATAAGAGGCATATTGCATCTCTCTCTCAAGCCGGAAGGGGAGACTTGCGGCATAGATGAGATAGCCAAGGTTCAAGGTGTGCCGCCTGCATATCTTGCAAAATTATTTCAATCCCTTGCCAGGAAGGGATTTGTAAAGTCATTCAGAGGAGTTGAAGGCGGATTTGTTCTAACTAAAAAGCCCAAGGATATTAGCATGCTGAATATTATTGAGGCTATGGAAGGACATATCTATTTGAACGATTGTCTAATACGCGAGGGCTACTGTCTAAGGGATGCAATATGCCCTGTTCATAATGTATGGCATGAAGCGCAGAAGAGGTTTGTTGACTATTTAAAGGGATGCACCTTTGAAGATATGGCTAAGGTGTCGAAGCTAAAGGCAAAGAGAGCCAAAAGAAAACTTTCAAAATAGGATAGAAAGGAGGTATTTTTTTGAGACGTATAAAGACTACTATGGTCTTATTAGTCTTGTTGCAAAGTTTAATTGTTGTGCTATATTTCAAAAAAAGCAGACTTTTCAGTCCTGAATAGCGCGACTGAAACGTCAGAATCATAAAACTTAAGGAGGTAAATATTTATGAGCGAAAAAGAAATGGAACATGAACAAGAATGGCATACGAGCTATTGGCCCCTTTTAGGCAGTGTAGGGGTGCTTTTTCTCGTGCCGCTCACTTTTGTTTTCTATTTTGTTTACAAAAACCCAGTGATGTCAATAATCTCGCTTGGCATAGGCGCCCCTTTGACCATCATCTCCATAGCAGGCTGGGTTAAAGAGGGTATTGAGGATGCCCACGGTTACAGCGAGGGGCACAGTGTGTGGGCTATGCCCATATTTATTGTGGCTGAGGCGCTTCTCTTCGTGGGATTTTTTGCCGCTTATTGGGCAACGAGGCTTACTGCCCCTGTGTGGCCTCCTGCAGGAACGCCTGATATGCCGGTTATAATACCGCTAATTATGACGGTCATTCTGGTGACATCTAGCATCACCATCCACATGGCTGAAAAAAATATGGAGCATGAGTCTGGCGGCAAAGGCGGGTTTTTGAATTGGCTTATTATAACCATTATACTGGGAGCGGCATTTTTAGGTTTGTCGGCCTATGAGTGGTCTGAACTTATACATGAAGGGTTTAACATCAAGACAAATATATACTCTACAGCTTTTTATTCATTGACCGGATTCCACGGTTCGCACGTGCTGGTTGGTGTCGGCATATTTGTCTGCACCCTAATACCGGCTCTTGCGGGCAAGGTAAGCAAACCATTTGTAAAGTCGGCGTCCATTTACTGGCATTTTGTGGATGTTGTATGGTTTTTTGTTGTGTCGCAGGTCTATTTTTGGTGATTGCTTGCCAGATAACAAAAGGAGGAATATCATGAAACGTAAAAGTTTTTTTATTATAACTGGAATTTTACTTGCCATGTTCTTCCGATTTGCAGGAATTGGATATGCGGAAGGCATACCGGACTTAAGGGCCGGTTGGGATGAATTATGGCTGGAACTGATGATAGATATTGTCGGTATCGGCGTTGTATTCGCTGCGGTAACGCTTTATCTGCTGATCAGGTACAGGAAAAAGCAACCTGGCGAAGAGGGACATGGCCCTAAACTCAGCCCTTTGGCGGCTTTCGGTTGGGTTGTTATTCCATTGTTTATTTTTATGGCCGACGACATCTTTCTTGCTGCAAAGAATTTTTCACTTTGGAATCAATATAGGAATGTCCCTGCAAATGCCATGGTGATAGATGTTGAAGGTTTTATGTGGGGATGGGATTTTAAATATCCTGAGGGGATAACGACAACCAATGAACTTCGTGTGCCGGTAGGCAAACCTGTCAAATTGAATCTTACCAGCCGGGATGTGATTCACAGCTTTTTTATACCGGATTTCAGGCAAAAATGGGATACGGTCAAAGGCAGACAAAATTACCTGTGGTTTTCTGCCAAAACAGTTGGAGAGCATGTTGTAACCTGCACGGAATTCTGCGGCGTTCTTCATTCAAATATGTACGGCAAAATTATTGTTATGCCTGAGAACGAATATAATAAGTGGGTTGAAGATAATAAACCCAAAGGAGGGGCGATATGAGCGCAACAACGGCAACTTTAAATGCACAATCTAAATTCAGCCTTAAGGAATGGATATTTACCACCGATCACAAGAGGGTGGGCGTACTCTATCTTATAGGTTCTTTTGCGGCATTTTTTGTGGCAGGCATTATGGCCATGCTCATGAGGACTCAGCTGTCGCATTTGGTAACGGTAACAAGCAACCCTACAAATTACAATACGTGGCTTTATTTCCACGGTGCCGCAATGATATTGGGCTATCAGATTCCAGCGCTTACCGGTTTTTTTACAAACTATTATGTTCCGCTCATGATTGGCGCTAAGGACGTTGCGTTTCCAAGACTCAATGCGTTCAGCGTATGGCTTTTCTGGATGGGGATTGTGCTGGCGCTTTTGACCTTTGTAATACCCGACCCGCCGGATATCATGTGGACAGGCTATCCTCCTTATTCCATCATAACGCCGGGCAATACAGCGCTTTACACCTTCACTGTTTTGCTTATAGGTTTTTCATCCATTGCAGGCGGCGTTAACTTCTTAACCACTATTATACGGATGCGCGCCCCCGGCATTACATGGAATAAGCTGAACATCTTTATCTGGTGCACCATGGCTGCGTTTGTAATACAGCTTATATTTGTCCCTATTCTGGGCGTGGCCGTTACCATGCTCTCTCTTGATAAATATCTCGGGACGCATTTCTTTGACGCTACCGCAGGAGGAACACCGCTTATTTACGAGAATCTTTTCTGGTTCTATTCTCATCCTGCAGTCTATGTAATTATGCTTCCTGCGATTGGCATCATCTACGAAATAGTAGCGACATTTTCCAAGAACAGGGTTTTCAATTATAAAGGGACGGTATATGGCGGTATTTGGGGCGTTGTTCTTCTGAGCGGCTTAGTCCACGGGCATCATATTTATGTCTCGGCCATTCCGGATTGGTTGGTTATGATACAGACCATTACTACGCTCCTCATAAGCGTTCCTGTGGGTTTGCTGGTGATAGGGCTGGTGGGCACCCTTTACAAGGGTTCTATCGAATATAAAACGCCCATGCTGTATGTGGCAGGCTTTCTCTTCCTCTTTCTGATAGGCGGATTGACTGGCATACCCAACGCCATGTCCGCCATATATATTCATATACACGGCACGCAGTGGATTACAGCCCACTTCCATTATGTCATGGCTGTGTCTGTGACCACCGCCATCATAGGCGGCACATATTATGTCTGGCCAAAAATGACAGGGAAGATGTACAACGAAACGTTAGGGAAGCTTGGTTTTATACTCTTTTTTGGAGGCGTGAATCTTACATTCTTCCCATGGCTTTACCTCGGATACAAAGGTATGCCAAGACGTTACTACGATTATCAACAGTTCCCCGAGTTTGAGCCTCTACAGAAGTTCATAACATATGCTTCATATATAATACTGTTGGGCGCCATTGTTGTGCTTGTAACATGGATACATTCGCTTATCTGGGGAGAAAAGGCACCGCAAAATCCGTGGGGGTCTAAATCTCTTGAATGGACTCACACGCAATCGCCTCCTCCTCCGGGGAATTACACAGAGCCGGTAAAGGTTTCTGAAGATTGGAACCCATACGGTTACGGGAAATGATTGCAGGATAATGAGGGTAGATTTTATGCGCAAGCTCAATCTTTTGTAAATCTGCCCTCATTGGCTACGATATGAGGCCTCCGTAGCACCTGTCAAGGTTGCATTCTTTAGACAAGGATTTTAATGCTTGCCAAAACCTTTAAATTT
>CAZVZI010000190.1:0-4214 GCA_964631455.1 uncultured Thermodesulfobacteriota bacterium
CTGTTTTTGCAAGATAGGCGCTGATAGCGCTTATTACAAGGATTGCCTCAAAACCCTCCCTCAAGATTATTATGAACGAATTAAAGAATACGGTATACGGCGACTCATTACTCCCTTTACCCTTTTCCGGCAGTTTCCTTGCATCATTTTCCAGCGCCTGCATAAGTAGACTGATCTTTTTTCTTACATCATCCACGGACGCATGCGCGGTCACAGCATTTCTTATATCGCTGAACATGGATTCCAGTTCAGTCTTCCTGTCTGCTGAAATATATACGCCAACGGCAGTCTCCATGCCGCTTCCTTCAAAGCCGTTAAAATACGCCTCAGATACCGATGCCTTCGCATCATCTGTCTTCCCCTCTGCATACGCATCCCCTGCCTTATTCAACATCCCTTCTATTTCATTCACAGCTTCCCGCCATCCCTTTTCGCCTGCGACGGCAGAAGAAACGGCAAGACATATGGGTATCAGAGCGACACAGAACATCCTTTTTAACATCACCGCAACGCCTCCGTAGTTATTATACTGATAATGATTATCATTTTTAAATTTCCTTGTCAAGTGTTTTTTTACCAAGCTGGTTTGACAGCCTTTTTAAAAGCAGGTATTATCAGGCCATGCAGGATAAATCTCTTACGATAGTCTCCATTGGCGGCAACACCCTTATTAGGCAAGGCGAAAAAGGCACAATTGAAGAACAGTTTGCACATACGGAAGAATGTATGGCCTATGTTACTAAGCTGGCGGCGCAAGGCGGGAGAATCGTCATAACTCATGGAAACGGCCCTATTGTCGGAAATATAGTTATAAGAAATGAGGCTGCAAAAGATATAATTTCGCCCATGCCTCTTTATATATGCAATGCCGATTCAGAGGGCGGCATCGGTTTCATGCTCCAGCAGGCGCTTTACAATCAGCTTAAACGGCTCAATATAAAGCGGGGTGTTGCAACTATTGTTACGCAAGTCGTAATTAATAAAAATGACCCTGCGTTTTCAAGTCCCGCAAAGCCTATAGGGCCTTTCTATACAATAGAAGAGGCAGAAACAATCCAAAAACAAAAAGGGTGGAGAATTGTTGAAGACAGCCACAGGGGCTACAGGAGGGTTGTCTCCTCCCCCAAACCGCTCACGGTTGTTGAAGCTGAAATTATAAAACAACTTGCAATGGATGACGTAATTGTAATCGCTGCCGGCGGCGGCGGGGTGCCTGTAGTGGAAACGGAAAATGGCATTCTGCGCGGCATTGATGCAGTGATAGATAAAGACTTGGCAACTTCATTGCTTGCTCGCGAGATTGGGGCAGAGGCATTTATAGACCTGACTTCTATTGACAGGGTATATATAAATTTTGGCAAACCAAATCAAAAAGGATTGGATAAACTTGCTGTTTCAGAGGCAAAAAAATATCTTTATGCCGGCGAATTCGCCCCCGGAAGCATGGGGCCTAAAATAGAGGCAGCCATTGAATTTCTTGAGGCAGGAGGCAAAGAGGTTATCATAACATCGCCGTGGCTATTAGAAGCAGCCATGAAAGGAAAGGCGGGGACGAGGATTACTTTATGAAAACTACCACCTTGATTGGCTTAATAGCAGCCACTTTAACAACACTCTCCTTTGTCCCTCAGGTCGTAAAAACATGGAAAATAAAGGAAACAAGAGACATATCTTTATCAATGTTCGTGATGTTAGCCGTTGGTATAATCTTGTGGACAATTTATGGATTCATTATTAGGGATTTACCGGTAATATTAGCCAACTGCGTATCATTCGTTCTTACTGCGATAATAATATATTTTAAGGTCAGATATAAATAATAGCTTGCTGATTTGTCGGCATTTTAAAATAGACATTGATTTTGGCATCAATCGCTGCCTCCAACAATTAACTGCCCGACACTTATCCCCCCGTCATTCGGCGGCAGGGCATTGTGGGTATAGACATTAAAATTATTTTCTTGCAGAAGATTTGCAACGCTCTCTATTAAAACCTTGTTTTGAAAAACCCCGCCTGACAAACAGACATCATCTATTCCTTTTTCACGCTGCACCATATTTGCTGTATGTAAAATCAACATGGAAAGGGTTTCGTGAAAGTTTTGTGAAATGGTTTCGATGTCAACACCTCTCAAAACATCTTGAAGTATGGCCTTAAACATAGGTTCCCAGTTAAATATATTCATTACCTCCTCCCTTGCCACTTCTACAGGATATGCTACGTCGGTTTGTCCCACTGCCCTGCCCTCCAGCGCCATTGCCCCCTGCCCTTCATAACTTGCTTTATGGCATATGCCGAGCAAAGAGGCAACAGCGTCAAAAATCCTGCCCGCAGATGTGGTAAAAGGCGAATTAAAACCTTTTTTCAGCATTTGCGTAAATATTTTCAATTCTGCTTCGGTAAATATATTTTTTAAAGCGGCAGTTTTCGACCACTGCTTTAATGTATTATCTCCATACATCTCGTAGAGGATGGCAAGCAGCGCCCTTCTCGGCTCCTTCACTGCCTGCTCTCCGCCTAATAATCTAAACTTCCTGAATGTGCAGAATCTTTCAAAGCCTTTATAATCTGCGATTAAAAACTCCCCTCCCCATATTGCGCCGTCTGAACCGTATCCTGAACCATCCCACGAAATGCCTAAAACCTTACCGCTCAGGTTATTATCAAGCATACATGCCGCAATATGCGCATGATGATGTTGAACCCGGACGACTTGGACATTTTCCCGCGAGGCTGCCCATTTTGTTGAAAGATAATCCGGATGCATATCGCAGGCAATTCGGCGCGGTTTGATATTATAAAAATCTGTTAAATCCTGGACAGCTTGCTCAAATGCCCGAATCCCCTCCTCTGTAGTCAAATCGCCGAGATGCTGGCTCATCACCGCCTTATCCTCCCAGCCAAGCGCTATTGTCCCCTTCTGATTTCCGCCAACAGCCAAGACAGGCTCATCTAATTTGTATGGAAGTTTGAATACATGCGGGATATAACCCCTTGAGCGCCTGATAAATATTATTTTTCTTTTGGAGACAGCCATAACAGAATCGTCGCACCTTCTAACTATATCTCTATTATGCAGAAGAAAACCATCCGCTATTCCGTTAAGTTTATCCATTGCCTCCTGATTGTCTTTTATAATCGGGCTGTCGCTGAAATTTGCGCTTGTCGCAATCAAAGGCATTTTTAAATCATCCAACAGCAGGCAGTGAAGCGACGAATAGGGAAGGAATGCCCCCACAGTATCAAGGCCAGGCGAAACAAGTTTTGAGAGTTTTGAGTCTGTTTTCCTTCTTAAGACAACGATAGGTCTTTCACTGCTCAAAATTGCTTTTTCTTCCTCTGCATCTATAAATGCCTCACTCCTTAAATGCGAAAGCATATCCTTTCCCCGATAGATACACTCAGGGACAAGTTTATCCGCCGGAAAAATCACAGCAAACGGCTTTTCATGCCTAACCTTTCTCTCTCTCAGAAGACGGATTGCATCATCATTTGACGCATCAGCCATAAGATGAAAGCCTCCTATGCCTTTAACTGCCGCTATTTGGCCGCTTCTTATCGCATCTTCGCACAGCCTGATTGCATCATCCCCTTCTGCGACAACACTGCCGCCGCGCTCAGCCCAAAACACCTTAGGCCCGCACACAGTGCAGGCATTCGGTTCTGCATGAAACCGTCGGTCTAACGGATTTTTATATTCTTGAAGACATTCGGGACACATCTCAAATGAAGCCATTGATGTAAAAGCGCGGTCGTAGGGCAGCCCCTTGATTATGGTAAATCTCGGGCCGCAGTTTGTGCAGTTGATAAACGGGTATCTATACCGCCTGTCAGACGGGTCAAACAATTCCATAAGGCAATCATCGCATATTGAAAAATCAGGGGGAACAAGCGGCTCTTTTTGGCAGGACGACACGCTGGCTACAATCACAAAACCGGCATCTTCTGTAACAGGTATCTCGTGTACCTTAAAATCTCTTATGCTGACTAAAGGCGGGTGTTCCGTCAGCATGGACTTGACAAAATTATCAAGGCTGTCACCGCTTCCCTGAGCCTCTATCAGCACGTTTCCGGCTGTATTCTTTATAAAACCTGCAAGCCCATTTTCTTTTGCGCATCTATAGACAAACGGACGAAAACCGACGCCTTGCACAATACCGCTAACAGTAATCCTTACGCGGCCCATAGGCATGGAAATAAATGTCATTTTATTA
>CAZVZI010000191.1:0-2462 GCA_964631455.1 uncultured Thermodesulfobacteriota bacterium
GTATTCGGGAGCTTCATAATTACCTCAGAAAATTATTTAACCCTCCCCTCAATCCCCTCCCATCAAGGGAGGGGAAATAGATAGGAAATCCCCTCTCCCCCTGCGGGAGAGGGTCAGGGTGAGGGGGCTTACCTCAGGAGTTCAAAATGCGCGTCATCGCTTGTCCTATCATTCTCGTCAATAAAGGTATTTGCAATCCCTGTAATCAGATTTATCGTCCCCTGATAGCCTATGGTCGCATACCGGTGGAGATTAACCCTGTCAAAGATTGGAAAGCCTATTCTGAATAGCGGTATGCCTGCATCACGTGCAGCCCATTTGCCGTGAGAATCGCCTATGAGCATGTCAACAGACTCTGTTATCAAAAGGCTCCTCAAGTGCCAGAGGTCTTTGCCGATATAAAGACCGGCATCCTTTCCGAACGGACTTGAATTAAGGAGCGTCTTGATCTCGTCCTCAAACTGTTTTGTGCCTGTGGCCGTAAGGATATGAACCGGCTCGCCGCCCATCTCAAGCAGGAAATTCACGATTGCATACACATTGTCAGGGTCGCCGAATACGGCAAATCTTTTTCCGTGCAGATATTGATGGGCATCAGTTGCCGCATCTACAGCCCTTCCACGTTCGATCTCCAGCTCTGCAGACACAGGGTTACCAGAAAGCCTTTTTATCTCCGTCAAAAACCTATCCGTTGCCTTAATGCCGATAGGCGGGTAAAGCTGCAAGCCTTCATGTTCAAATCTTTCCTGAATGAATTTGACGGTCTGCATGGTGGAAAACTTTTGAAGCGCAACCGTTGCCGCACTATTGATGGAATCCGCAGCATCCTCCAATTTCGTCCCGCCGGGATACATCTCAAATCCGCCTGTTTGAGGAGAATCAAGAACATCCGCGTTGTCGGCCAGCATGGTGTATTCAACACCCATAAGATTAAGAATTCTCTTAATCTCCCGCAAATTAGCCACATGTGTATCAAAGCCCGGGATGATATTTATTTTTTTATTTCGCTTCCCCTTTTTTCCTTCAGTCAAATTGCCAAGGATGCCTTTGAGCATATTGTCGTATCCTGTAATATGCGAGCCCACAAAACTCGGCGTGTGGGCAAAGGAGACGGGGAAATCCTTTGGTATCACGCCAAGCTCTTTTGCCTTGATGACAAAACTGTTCAGGTCATCGCCTATTACCTCTGCCATGCACGATGTGGATATGGCGATCATCTTTGGCTTGTAAACCGCATAGGCATTCTGAAGCCCTTCAATGAGATTATTCATGCCGCCAAACACCGCGGCATCCTCGGTCATGGATGTTGACACCGCAGAGAACGGCTCACGATAGTGTCGTGAGAGATTATTCCTGAAATACGCCACGCACCCCTGCGAGCCGTGAACAAACGGGAGAGTCCCCTCAAATCCGACTGCGCAGAACACCGCGCCGAGCGGCTGGCACGCCTTGGGAGGATTGACCACAAGGGCCTCGCGCTTGAAATTCGCTTCCTTATATTCTTTTGTGTCTATCCATTCTTTTACCTCTGCACAGTTCACCCTGTTAGAAGTTTCCTTCGTTAGTGGTTTATCGCCCAGAGATGTCGTATTCTCGTCAATATGTTGACTTCTAACAGGGTTCATGCAACCTCCTTCCACGGCGCTTTGACCAACTCCCATGTGGGGCTGTTGATTGCCATATCCATGTCTCTTGCAAATATAGAAAATCCATTCCAGCCGTGATATGGGCCTGAATAATCCCATGAGTGCATTTGACGAAACGGCAGCCCCATCTTCTGGAACACATATTTTTCCTTGATGCCGGACGCCACCAAATCAGGATTCATCCTCTTTACCAATTCCTCAAACTCATGATGCGTCACATCATCGTAGATAACCGTCCCCTCTTTGAGCATGGGATAGGTTCTGGTGTAGTCGTCGGAATGGCCGAACTCATATCCTGTGCCGATAATCTCCATGCCCAGGTCCTCAAAGGCTTCGATGGTATGCCGCGGCCTAAGCCCGCCCACATAGAGCATAACCTTTTTCCCTTCAAGCCTCGGTCTATATTTGGCGACAATCTTATTCATCTCCTGTTCATGTCTTTGAATCGCCTGCTCGGTCTTTTCTTTGATAACATCGTCAAAATGCTCCGCAAGTTTTCTGAGGCTCGCCCTGATCTTTGATGGCCCGAAAAAGTTCGCCTCTATCCACGGAATGCCGTATTGCTCCTCCATGTGCCGGCAGATATAGTTCATGCTCCTGTAGCAGTGGATGATATTCAATTTCACATCCGGCGTTATGGAAAGACCATCCATGGTCCCATCGCCGCTCCAGACCGAGACAACCCGGTACCCCGCCTCTTCAAGCAATTCCTTTGTGGCCCACGCATCGCCGCCGATATTGTAATCGCCGATAAGCGCCACATCATACGGCGTTTTGTCTTCCAATTTTTTCTTGCCCAGCAGATGATCCCGGATA
>CAZVZI010000191.1:2472-4188 GCA_964631455.1 uncultured Thermodesulfobacteriota bacterium
CAATATGATGCCCGAGGGATTGGGAAACCCCGCGAAAACCCTCGCACCGCACAGGTACCACGGGCATGCCCAATTCTTTTGTCATCTTCTTTGCCACAGCCTCTATGTCATCGCCGATAAGACCGATGGGGCATTCGCTCTGAATGCTGATCCCCTTTGCCAGAGGAAAAAGAGATTTTATCTCCCGCAGAATCACTTCCAATTTTTTATCTCCCCCATACACGATATCCTTTTCCTGAAAGTCTGAGGTGAACTGAAACGGGACGAAATTGTCCACTCCGGGCCTGCCTGACGCCAAGTTTCTCCTTGTCCCCCAGCTATACTGACCGCAACCCACCGGGCCATGCGATAGATGAACCATGTCCTTCACAGGCCCCCACACAACACCCTTGCTTCCTGCATATGCGCATCCACGCGCAGTCATCACCCCCGGCACACACTTCACATTGGACTTGACCGCGCATCCGCCTGACGGGTCATTGGGCTTTATGTGCAGAGCCCGCTTCTTCCGCGTTTTTTCAGGATATGCCTTTAAAACCTCGTCAATTATTTCTTGTGTCTTTAATATAGCTACACTCATTGCAAACAACCTCCATTGTAAATAGAAATGTCAAATCTCAAAGTTCAAATCAAATCCAAATTTCAAGAATGTCAAATGTCTCACTATCCTCCCCCTTTATCCCCCTCCAAAGGGGGACACCTCTTTTTTCCCCCTATGTAGGTGGGCGACTCTTTTATCCCCCTCTGGAGGGGGCAGGGGGAGGACTTCTCACGCATCACGGCTTTTTTAGTTTTACGCCGTTGCCCCTGCCGTTTCCGGCACTCCCACCATATCGCTGTCGCTCTCCATAAACCCATATTCCATCAGCAGTTCCTCCAACTCATCCATGCTTATGGGCGTCGGGACAACCATGTCTTTATTATCAACAATCGTCTTTGCAAGTTTTCTGTATTCGTCCGCTTGAGCATGTTCTTTGGAATATTCTATAACCGTCATCCTGCGGAGCTCCGCCCTCTGCACCACATTATCCCTTGGGATAAAATGAATCATCTTTGTTCCGAGCCTTTTTGCCAGCGCATTTATGAGCTCATATTCCTTGTCAACCTGTCTTGAATTACAGATAAGCCCGCCGAGCCGCACACCGCCTGTGTTGGCGTATTTCAAAATCCCCTTTGCGATATTGTTCGCCGCATACATGGCCATCATCTCGCCTGATGTGACAATGTAAATTTCCTGAGCCTTGCCTTCTCTTATGGGCATGGCAAATCCTCCGCATACCACATCGCCAAGGACATCATAGAAGACAAAATCCAAATCCGGGGTGTATGCGCCGTTTTGCTCAAGAAAATTTATCGCGGTAATAACGCCCCTGCCCGCGCAGCCCACGCCAGGCTCAGGCCCGCCGCTCTCGGAACACTTGATGCCGGAAAAACCGGTCATCAACACATCCTTCAATTCCAGATCCTCCACCGTCCCCTTGTCCCTTGCCATGTCCATAACCGTTGCCTGCGCCTTGCTGTGGAGTATGAGCCGCGTCGAATCCGCCTTGGGATCGCACCCCACAATCATCACCTTCTTACCCATCTCCGCAATGGCCGCCACCGTGTTCTGAGTGGTGGTGGATTTTCCGATGCCGCCTTTGCCGTAAATAGCTATCTGTCTCATCTGTTTACCCTCCTTTTGTTTTTTTAAATTCAGAAAATTACCCACTCTTA
>CAZVZI010000192.1:0-4167 GCA_964631455.1 uncultured Thermodesulfobacteriota bacterium
CAAAAACCCGCACCAAAACCACAACCCCCAGATAGGTATCATACCAACTGTCAAAAAGGAGCGCCTTTAAAGGCTTGTTGCTGTCCCCCTCCGGCGGGGGAATTTTTTTCACGATTGCCTCAAGAACCTCTTTTATGCCGATACCTTCCTTGGCGCTGGCAAGCACGGCATCCGATGCGTCAATGCCTGCAACATCCTCAATCTCCTGCTTAATCCTTTCAGGCTCCGCGGCAGGCAAATCTATTTTATTTAATACCGGAAAGACCTCCAGCCCCACATCCACCGCAGTATAAAGATGGGCAAGGGTCTGGGCTTCAACGCCCTGAGACGCATCCACCACCAGCACAGCGCCTTCACATGCCGCAAGGCTCCGCGAGACCTCATAGCTGAAATCCACATGACCTGGTGTGTCTATGAGATTCAGGACATACTCCTTGCCGTCCAACGCCTTGTAAAGAAGCCGCGCAGTCTGCGCCTTTATGGTGATGCCCCGCTCCCTCTCCAGTTCCATCTTGTCAAGAAACTGGTCCTTCTTTTCACGGGAGGTTATGGTTCCGGTAAATTCCAAGAGCCTGTCGGAAAGCGTAGATTTTCCGTGGTCTATGTGGGCTATGATGGAGAAATTGCGTATATTTTCTATTTTCATAAGATTAGCTTTTTATTATACGCAATTTTTAAAGACATTGTCAAAATGAAAAGGTGGATTGATTAACGATTTATGACAAAGATTCCTTGCCAGTTATCAGGGGGCGGGGCAGTTATAAACTGCCGGCTTCTTTGGATATAGAGCTTTGAAGGGTTGTCCTCCGGTTTTAAATTTATGACAGCGGTGAATGATTTTATTGCATCTTCCCATCTTCTTTCCCTGTAATATTTTACACCATTATGAAAAACTTCCACTGTCTCTTCAATTTGCGAAATGCCTTTTCTTCCCATAAGCTCGTATATTGTTTTGGCCTCGGTCTTGCCTTTTACCTGAACAATATCAAGTTCCCTCCACAACAGTTCCCTTTCAATCTCTTCCTGCACTTTTTTGCTTATTATTATATTTGTGCCGTATAGCTTATTTAAACCCTCCAATCTCGAAGCAAGGTTTACATTGTCTCCTATCACCGTATAATCATACTTCTGCTCCGAACCGACATTGCCCACAACCATATTTCCAGTGTTTATGCCGATGCCAATGTCAAGAAAAGGCCGCCCTTTATCCTTCCATTCCTGCCTCATTATGTTTAATCTCTCCATCATCTCAATCGCTGTAAGGCACGCCTTTTTTGCATGGTCTTCCTGCACAAGGGGCGCGCCGTAAACAGCCATGATTGCGTCGCCTATATATTTATCAAGATAGCCTTGATATTTAAAGACCACATCGGACATAGCTGTCAGATATTCATTCAAGATGGCAATAAGCGCATCCGGTTTCAATCCTTCAGAAATAGTAGTAAATCGCCTTATGTCGCTGAAGAGGACTGTAAGCTCTTTTTCCTCTCCGCCAAGTTTGAGCTTTTCAGGATGCTTCATAAGCTCTTCCATTACAGGGGCTGCGACATAATACTGGAATGTGCTTTTAATTTTTTTCTTCTCCTTTGCCTCCATGGCATAACGGTAAAGGGCAAGACATAGGTAGGTAATGACTACTGCCAGAACAGGATAGGTTATGTTAAGCAGCAGCCCTTTGTTGTTGAACAAATAGACGCTTAAATAGACATAACCGCCAAGAAATGCGACAACAGCAGAAAGCCCTGCCGTAACATTGAGCCTTGGGATAATAATGCCCAAAAAGACTCCTATGCCGAGAATGACCAATATATCCATCAGGCCAAACCACTGTGGTCGGACAAGAAATCTCTTGTTAAGGATATTGTCTATAACCGTGGCATGTATCTCTACGCCCGGATAAATCCCTTCAAATGGGGTTACCCTCATATCATAGATGCCGATGGCGGTTGAGCCGATCAGAACGATTCTGTCTTTTAGTTTTTCCTTTTCTATGCCGCGCTTCATTATATCCGCAATGGAATAGTGCGGAAAAATCTTTTGCCCGCCGCCATAATAATTGATCAAAAGCCGTCCTGATTCATCCACGGGTATGGAGGTTTCTCCAAGTTTTATATTTGCCACTCCGTAATCTGTCAGCTTGATGGATAGAGGCGGGTCTCCAAGATATGCCTTGAGCGCCTGAACAGAAAGAGGGGCGTAATACTTATCTTTATATTTTATAACAAGAGGATTCCACCGGACAGAGCCGTCATTATCGGGAACGATATTGTAGTAGCCGAAATCCTTGGCTCCTTTTGCTATTATATCTATATTTGTCTCCATGGCTGAGCTGTTTAATAATGCGGCTTCGCCGCCCTGTTTTAACACCTCCACATCCTGATAATTGCGGGACAGCTCTCGCCCTTCTTTCGACACAGCCTCTTTGTCAAAATGGAAAAAATACCCAAGAACCACCCTTGCAGATTTTTTTATTGCCTTGCCCAATTGGATATCCGGGTCAATTTCTGTTTTGACCTTATTTATATAATCTGTAAACCCGGCAGGTATGCCTTCACCCTCTTTAGGTTTCTTTTTTAATGACAGCAAGGCATCTATTTCAGAATGTTCAGAGGGTTCGGAAAACACTATGTCAAAGGCTATTACCTTGACGCCGTATGCCGTCAATTCGTCAATGAGCCTTGCAATAACTGTCCTCGGCCACGGCCACCTTCCAAGCTCATCCAGGCTCTTTTCATCAATAACGGCTATAACAACATCTTTACCCGGCGCAACAAGCGGCCTGCTTCTGAACCTTGCATCAATTGTTTTTAACTCAAGAAGTTCAAACAAGGCAGGAGATGCGAAGTAAACAGCGGTAAAAAAAATGCTGATTCCAACCGCAATTTTAAGATAGCTTGGCTTAAACAGGTTTTTTATGTTCATAAAAGAAAAAGCAAGACAAGGTTTGTAAAAGGCTTATATTATGCCCCAGCCTCAATCTTTCTCAATAAAATAGAGATTTGGCGCATGAAAGTCAAGAAATAAGGAAGGCTAAAAACTTCTAACTAATACAAACGCATTAAATAAAGCTACATCATACAAACGCAAGAAATGGCTTTAGACAAGGCGGACGACGAGGAAAACCGCAGGCATACTTTTGTAGTATGTTGAGGATTTCCGAGGAGTCCAACGCAGTATAAAGACATTTATTGCGTTTGTATTAGATTTATTCTATCTCTATCTTGAATGCCTTTAATGTAGCTGAATTAGCCACAACAGAAAGCGAACTAAGCGCCATTGCAGCGGCGGCTATGATAGGATTTAAAAACCCCAGAGCGGCAATGGGTATGCCTATTGTATTATATATGAACGCCCAGAAAAGGTTCTGCTTTATCTTCCTCATGGTGGCCCTTGATAGTCTTATCCCTGCCACTACATCCCGGACGTCATCCTTTATAAGTATTATGCCGCCTGTCTCTTTGGCTACATCAGAGCCGCTCCCTATGGCAATGCCGATGTCAGCCTGCGCCAACGCAGGCGCGTCATTTATTCCGTCTCCGACCATTGCCACTATCCTGCCGTCTGCCTGAAGCTTCTTTATGACTCCTGCCTTCTCTCCCGGCAACACGTTGGATATGACATTATCTATGCCGACCTGACTTGCGATAGCCTTTGCCGTTCGTTCGTTGTCTCCTGTGAGCATTATAACCTCAACCTTTTCTTTTTTAAGGGCCTTGACAGCGGCAGTGGAGTTCTCTTTAATGGTGTCCGCTGCTGCAATAATGCCGAGAATCTCCCCGTTCCCCCCTTTTCCAAAGGGGGGAGAAAGGGGGGATTTCACTTTTGCGATAAACATTGCGGTCTTTCCTTGTTCCTCGAAGGTTTTCATCTTATCTTCAAGACTTGCCGCTTCTATCCCGTTTTTCTCCATCAGTTTTCTATTTCCTAAAAGTATGGCTTCGCCTTTATAGCCCGCTTTGACGCCATAGCCCGGCGCTGCCTCAAAGGAATCCGCATCCGGTATGTCAAAACCCTTCATCTTCGCAGCATTTAAAATAGCCTCAGCAAGAGGATGCTCGGAACCCTTTTCTGCAATAGCTGCAAGTTTAAGCATTTCGTCTTCACTCCTGACTCCTGACTCCTGACTCCTGACTTTTATTATATCCGTTACCGAAGGCTCGCCCTTTG
>CAZVZI010000193.1:0-4156 GCA_964631455.1 uncultured Thermodesulfobacteriota bacterium
AATAGCCCTGTCATATTGGTCTTTCTTACTATAGGCAAGCCCACGACCGACGTAGGCATAGGCATAATTCGGGTCTAATTGAATCGCCTTATTATAATCCTCAATCGCCCTGTCATATTCTTTGTTATGATAAGCAAGCCCACGACTGGCGTAGGCTTTAGCATAATTCGGGTCTAATGCAATTACCTTTGTAAATGCCTCTATTGCCTTATCATATAGTCCAGCCTCTGCATAATAATAACCAAGATTAAACCAATACTCTGCTGTCTTTGTATAATCTATAATCACTGCATCTTTTAATGCAGTAACCTTTTTTGACGCAATCTTATCCTTTATAAGATGAACAGGCATTGCAAAATTTAAGTTTTGCGCCTCTTTTACAATGAATGTGGCTATGCCTATAACCTCGCCATTTTTATTAAACACAGGCCCGCCACTGCTCCCTTCTGATACAGGCGCAGTTATCTGGAGAATCTTTCTTTCAGGGGTAATCTCCCTGAGCCCGCTCAATATGCCGTCAGAAATTGTATTTTCAAGCCCCTGCGGACTGCTTATAACATAGACCTTTTCGCCAACATTTATCTTGTCTATATTTCCAATCTTTACTGACAAAAGGCCTTTGGCATCGGCCTTGAGTATAACAACATCATTTTCTTTATCTATATGCAGAAACCCATCAACCGTAAATATCTTATCCCCTGCCTTTATTCTTATATCTGAGGCATTGCTTATAACATGATAGTTTGTTGCAATTGCGCCGTCTTCTCTGATAACAAAACCGCTCCCCTGACCTATTGGATTGCCTTTGCTGTCATACGAAATAATAACTATAACAGCCTTGCTGTTTTCTTTGAAAACCTTTTCAGCATCAGCAAGAGAGATAGACGGCAAAAGCAATATCATTGCAAAAAAACTGACACAAACAACAATCATTGTCTGCCAGAGCAGAGATTGAGGAGCCTTCTCTGAGATTGCTTCGGGCATTTGTCCCTCGCAATGACAGGCATGGGTAGTGATTGAAAAAATATGTTTCACCTGAAAATACCTCTTTGATTAAGATTGTCATTCCCGCAGGGTTTTAGCGGGAATCCAGAGTCTTTATGTTTTCGCCCATATCGCAAAGACACTGGATGTCCGATAGAAACATTCGGACATGACAGTTATTAAATTTTCATCCCCTTTTGTGAGCCAACGGCTCATGGATGTTTCATGTTATTCTTTCCAACCTTTATAAGCATCTTTCCTATGGCGAATATGGTAGATAGTGATAATCTTTTTTTGGGTATCAACCTGATAAATCACTCTATAATCTCCAATACGAATACGATAACTTGACTCCGAACCCTGTAGCTTCTTGAACTGGACAGGAAAGGGATTTTCAGAAAGAGCTTCCACAGCATTAAGTATCCGATGAATATGTTGTCTATCAATATTGCGGATATCTCGCTCTGACGAACCCTTCCATTCAATTTTAAATGATGCCATCAGCCTTCAACCTTTTTTTCAGCTCATCAAAACTTATGGTTGGCTCATCTTTTCGCCCTGCAATCACTGCAAGGTCATGCAGGTCTTCTATCAATTCTTCATATTCTCCAACAGGGAGAAGAACAGCGGTTTTCTTGCCGGACTTGTCAACAATGTATTGTTCATGCAGCCTTTTCATTTTGCCCTCCTTTTCTCCTCAGCCTACTCCTCTCCCACAAGGGGAGAGGGTAAACTTCCCATTTACTTTGCTATTCGTTTTAATCAGTTCACGCTCTGCATACTTTTCAGCGTGAACTACTTTGCCAATTCCAGAAAATTCCTCAATATATCCTTCCCAGCCTTTGTCAGTATTGACTCGGGATGAAACTGAACGCCTTCTAAAATAACTTTTTTCTGACCCCTGACTTTATATCTCACCCCCATTATCTCCCCTTCCTTTGTCCATGCGCTGATTTCCAAACAAGAAGGCAATGTGTCTTTTTTTATCAAAAGCGAGTGATAACGGGTGGCTTCAAACGGGTTTTTAATGCCCTTAAATATGGTCTTACCGTCATGATATATTGGCGATGTCTTCCCGTGCATGAGCCTTTTTGCCCTTACAATCTTTGCGCCGTATGCATAACCAATAGATTGGTGACCGAGGCATACGCCGAGTATAGGAACCTTTCCTGCAAATTTCTTGATAACATCAACAGACACCCCTGCCTTTTCAGGGTCGCACGGGCCAGGAGATATTACAATCTTATCCGGCTTGAGACGCTCTATCTCCTTTACCGTAATCTTGTCATTACGATAAACCCTCACATCCTCGCCCAATTCGCCGAAATACTGGACAAGGTTGTAGGTAAAGGAATCATAGTTGTCAATCATGAGCAACATTATTCCAATCCTTCCCTTGCCATCTCCACAGCCTTAAGCATTGCCTTTGCCTTGTTGATGGTTTCCTGATATTCCTTTTCCGGGTCTGAATCAGCCACAATGCCTGCCCCTGCCTGAATGTATATTTTACCATCCTTCACAACTAAAGTCCTTATGGTAATTGCCATGTCCATATTTCCTGAAAAGCCGAAATAGCCCACAGAGCCGCCGTATGCGCCGCGCTTCACCGGCTCTATCTCTTCAATAATCTCCATTGCCCTGACCTTTGGCGCGCCGGTTAAAGTGCCGGCAGGAAAACATGCGCGCAATGCGTCAAAGCTGTCTTTGTTTTTTCTCAATTGACCGCGGACATTGGAAACAATGTGCATAACATGCGAATATTTCTCAACTACCATAAGTTCATTTACAGAGACACTCCCTGTTTCCGCCACCCTTCCCACGTCGTTTCTTCCCAGATCCACCAGCATTATATGCTCTGCAATCTCTTTTGGGTCTTTAAGAAGCTCTTCCTCAAGCCTTTTATCTTCAGTATCATCTTTGCCGCGCGGCCTGGTGCCGGCGATAGGCCGGACATCAATATCCTTTCCCTCCACCCTTACGAGTATCTCAGGCGAAGACCCGATAAGCTCAATGCCGTCTAACCTCAAATAAAACATATATGGCGATGGATTGATAACCCGAAGCGCCCTGTAAATATTGAACGGCTCTACATCAAGCCGTGTCTCAAATCTCTGGGATAAAACCACCTGAATAACATCCCCTGCCTGAATATATTCCTTTGCCTTAAGCACGCCTTCTACAAATTTTTCCTGAGAAAAGTTAGAAATCACCTCTTTATTGCCGGCCTTGCCTGCAACTTTCTTGGCTCTATATGCAGATGGAGGCGTTTTAAGCCTTTTTACCAGGCCGTCTATCTTTTTAGTTGCCCTTTTATAAACATCGGCAGGGTTATCTCCCTCCTCAATAACAGCATTGGCAACAATCTTTATCTTGTGCTCAAGATTATCAAAGATAAGAATCGTTTCAGTAATCACAAAAAACGCATCATAAATATCAATATCAGATACGGCCTTATCGGGAAGATCTTCAAAGAACCTCACCATGTCATATCCGATATAGCCTACAGCGCCGCCGTAAAACCTGGGCAGCTCATCTGTTATTACCGGCTTATACCGGGAAAGTGTTTCCCTCAAAACAGAGATGGGGTCGCCCTTTGTCTTGCTCTTTTTGCCATTCGCAATAATCTCTATCTCGTCGCCTTTGCTTTTAAAGGTTACTTTAGGCTCAACGCCGAGCAGGCTGTATCTGCCCCATTTTTCGCCGCCTTCTATGCTCTCAAGCAAGAATGCAGGGCCTCCCTTATCTATGCTTTTGAAGGCGGACACAGGCGTTTCCATATCAGCCATAATCTCCCTGAATATTGGGATGAGGTTGCCTTGTTTGGCTCTATCTATAAAACCCTCTAATGAAGGGAAATACCTGATTTTTTCCATAAATAAGATAGGCTAATCTAACACACAACCCCTTCCAACCTCAACAAAAACCTTTTCAGCTTAAGTCCGCCGCTGAACCCGCCAAGCCCTCCATTGCCTGCTACCACCCTGTGGCAGGGTATGATTATGGGCAGTGGGTTTGCGCCGCATGCCCCGCCAACCGCCCTGGAGGCCCTCGGCTTGCCGATTTTTTCTGCAACCTGTCTATATGTCAATACCTTGCCGTAAGGAATCCCTGACAAAACATTCCAGACCTTTTTCTGGAAATCCGTGCCTTTTAAATCCAGCGCATATTTTTT
>CAZVZI010000194.1:0-4151 GCA_964631455.1 uncultured Thermodesulfobacteriota bacterium
TGTAATGAGTTTAAACCTTCATATATGCCTTAAAGGAAGAAAGATTATGCACTTGCTGAGGTGATAACATGAAAACAACTCGTCTCTATCTTATCCGCCATGGTCAGGTAGTAAATCACCATGAACTCCGCTATAACGGCCACTTTGATGTGGACATTACCGATATCGGTGTTTTGCAAATGGAAAATATTGCGGCCTATCTTGTAAAGGAGCCTATAACTGCCATCTATTCCAGCGATTTGCAGAGGGCGACAAAGGGGGCTGAAATTATAGGCGGCGCTTTGGAATTAAAGCCTGTAAAGGTTCACGCCTTCAGAGAACTTCATCTCGGCAGATGGGAAGGGCTGACGAGGGAGGAAGGCGCAGCTAAATTTCCGGAAGAGGCGGATTTCAGGTTCAGAGACCTCGCGCACACAAGGGTTAAAGATGGGGAAAACCTTCATGATCTCAAGGTAAGGGTTATCCCGGCATTGAATGAGATTTTGAGCAACCACAATAGCGAGCATGTCACCCTTGTCGCCCACGGCGGCGTAAACAGGGTTATTCTCTGCGAAGCAATGGGACTTCCTATGGAGAATTTTTTCAAGATTGAGCAGGATTACGGATGCTTGAATGTCATCGATTATTTTGATGATGGGATTAAAGTTGTGAAGCTCTTAAACGGCGGGCCGAATCAAGAACTGAATATTGCAAAGGTTTATTAGACCATGAAAGATAATTTCAGAAAAAAACATGTTGGCGCTGCGAAAAAGATAGTGATAAAGATAGGCAGCGCCGTTCTCGCAGGCCATCACGAGAAAGGGCTTGACGAGGCGATATTTTCCAATCTTGCCAAAGGAATATCTGCATTAAAGAAGTCAGGTAAAGATGTTATTGTTGTAACATCCGGAGCTATTGCAATAGGCATGAAAAAAATGGGGCTTAAAAAAAGACCTGCAAGCATTCCTGAAAAGCAAGCTGTTGCAGCGGTTGGTCAGGGAAGCCTTATGGCATTGTATGAAAAAGCATTCCATTCGCTGAATGAAAAAGTTGCGCAGGTGCTTTTAACCCACGACGACCTTGGCAACAGGCAGAGATTTTTGAATGCAAGAAACACCCTCTTGACGCTTCTGGATTTTAGAATAATTCCCATCATAAATGAGAACGATACGGTTGCCGTTGAGGAGATAAAATTCGGCGACAACGACCATCTGGCGGCGTTGCTGACAAATCTTGTGGAGGCGGATCTACTGGTTATTTTAACAGACATTGACGGACTCTTTGATAAAGACCCCAAAAAAGATAGAGCCGCAAAGCTCATATCTCTGGTAAAAGACATAGATCATCTTGACGCCGCATGGCTTGGAAATACTGCAGGCGTGTTCGGCACAGGTGGCATGGCATCAAAGGCGGCGGCTGCGAAAAAGGCTGCCCACTTCGGTGTGCCGACGGTTATTGCCAATGGAAAGGATTCTGATATTTTGCAAAAGGTTTTTGACGGCGTTGATATTGGAACCTTGTTTTTGCCCATGGAGGACAGACTTACCAGCAAAAAACACTGGATTGCATTTTCAGCCAGGCCCACAGGAAGGATATTTGTTGATGACGGAGCAAAGGAGGCTATAATTAAAAAAGGCAAGAGCCTTCTTCCGTCCGGTGTAGCAAAGATAGACGGCGTATTTGAGGCAGGCGAGGTTGTTCACTGTGTTGACAGGCACGGCAGGGAATTTGCCAGAGCTGTTGTAAATTACAGTTCCATAGAATTAGAAAAGATCAAAGGGATTAAGACAAGAGAGATTGAAAAGATTTTGGGTTATAAATATTATGACGAGGTGGCGCATCGGGATAATCTGGCGGTAATGTAATTGGCCGATTGTTTAGGCTTGACAATAGCTTTTTCTTATCTTAATATTTACCTTAATATCAAAAGGCTAAGATGATAAAAGCCTTTAACCTTTTTCATGCCGTCCGTAAAAAGTAACAATCAAAGATTAAACCAATCCCTTGAACAAATCGTAAGACAGAGATTTGTTCATAGTCTTTCTGATATTGTCTACGACAAACTCTCAATGCTCTGGCATATTGATAAAGAGTCTGAAAAACTCATGGCGCAGATAGCCTCAAGGGTTGTTGTAGGTATTTTTTGCCTGGAATATCTTTCACATATCAATTCATTGGTAAAGAAAAAGGCCGGGATAAAAGAGAATATTACAGCATTGGATTTGCCGGATGAGGATTTTATAGCCGGAATAAAGTCAAGGCTTTCCAACAATAAGGATGCATCCGACCTTTTCAAGAGGGCAGCCCGCCAGATGAAGAAATTACTTGATTCAACAGATATAAAAACATTGGAGGATTTGACAAAGATGGCGCATACCGGCGATCATCTTTTGTCTTCTCTTAAAGATATGAAGGGTTCAGGCAGCAATGAATACGGCATATGGCTGTCTTCAATGCCGTATTATTATGAAAAGGATTTAAGGCATCTTGGTCTTATTAGAGCAGGGATTGACTTGTTTGCAGACGCAGGCGCTTATGAGCAGCTTCCTGTTGAATCTCTTTATTTTGAGAAAATGCATTCAGACCACCGCATCAATCTTAACGCCCACCTGCCGTCAGAGGCAACAGAGGAAGGATGGTTTCCGCGCATCCGGACAAGAAACAAAAATAAAAAGGCATATTCAAAATTAAGGAGTTAGGATTGCATATCAAGGAGAAAGTCCAGGGTATCGATTTCCTCTTAAAAAAGATATGCGCTAACAGAAATTCCATCCTTCCCGCACAGACAAAATCAGGAAATGTTGAAATAAAGCGTGATATAAAACACTCCTTTGATGTTCCTCTTAAACCCGGCAAGAGGTTTTCTGTAATTGTCAGAGACAAAGTTTCATTCAGCCCCGGCAAAGGGCTGTTTGATATAGAGATAATCGTGGTTGGCTTTGTTTTTCTTAAAGAGGAGATGAGGCCGTCTCAAATAAATGCCCTGCTGAAAGAAAAAGACAACGCAAACTTTCTTATAAATCAATGCCTGCCGCATATTTCCGCTGCGGTTGCTTATCTCACAGACAGGATGGGTTTTAGCCCTATCATTCTTGCCCCAAAATTTCCTGTTCCGTTTAAAAACATAACGGGACAAGTTTCAAAGGAGGGTTGAGAGATTGAAGGTGGATTTTCCGGCAGACGAAAGATCTTTGAGATACATAGAGGCTATGGAGGATGACCCTGATATAAAGGCTATTATTTCCATACTTCTGGATAAACGAAAACAAGACTTTCACAATTATGCATCCATAATATGCTTTTGCTACAAAGAAGAAGACCTTATAAATCTGCCAGATGTAAAACACCTTCCTGATAAGGTCAAGGCATGGATAAAACGAAAGAGCCTTGACAGCGACCCTGCCTACATTACATTTTTTAAACACCTGTTTTCTCTTTACTCCGGTTTTGTTCAGACATACGAAGGGTGGGATAAGCTTGGCAAACACAGAAGCGTGATACCCGAATCGTATGTTTATCACAGGACAAAAGAGAGATATGCCTCAAAACCGCATGTTAAGGTAGAAAGGGAATGTTTTGTCGTTATGGACGGCTGGGACAGCCGCAAAGCCAGAACTAAAAATCAAGGCCAAAAGATTGATGTAGGAGTATGGGATGATGCTGTGCAGCATGGAGAGGTTTATGAGGTTAAGGTCAAGGTCTATATCAAAGAGAAGGAGCACCAGCTTGAATTTCTCGAAACAATAAGAAAATTATCCGATAAAAGGATAGATGTGTTTCTTGCGAGCTTTGCCCCAAAACATGTTGTGCTGCAGCATCTCAAGAATTTTTTCCCGGGAAGGGATTTGAGCCGGATAAATGTATTGGGTGTGGAAGAATTGCAAAACCTATGAAGGAGATTATCAACACAGACAGGGCGCCCAAAGCAATAGGGCCATATTCGCAGGCAGTAAAGACAAACGGTTTTATCTTTGTTTCAGGCCAGATACCCATTGACCCGGATACGAACAATCTCGTAAAAGGGGATATTGCAGAGCAAACAAGGAGGGTTCTGAAAAATATAAAAAATATCCTTGAGGCTGCCGGAGCCGGTCTTGAGGATGTGGTGAAAACCACGGTATATCTAAAAGATATAAAGAAGTTCGGAGATATGAATCAGGCGTATGGCGGAT
>CAZVZI010000195.1:0-4138 GCA_964631455.1 uncultured Thermodesulfobacteriota bacterium
CTCTTGCAAAACCCTATTTTTGTCATTCCCGCAGAGTTTCTGAGCGGGAATCCATTGTTTTTTAAAGTCGTTAAAACATGGATCCCCGATTAAAGCACTCGGGGATGACACTTTTGCAAAAGGTTTTAGTGGAACAATTTATCTATATCGCTGTCTGAAATCTCCGCAAGAAGGTTTTCCTGAACAGCAGGCTTTTTCTCCACCCTTTGCAAAAGTTTTTGCACTATCACATTCAGTTCATCGCCTGCCTTTTTCACTCTAAGTCTCACAAGTCCAAGAGATGAACGTTGGTCAAATATAACGACCAATATCACCCTCTGTGCCACAATAGAAATATGCAGATTGTCTTTTTCCCCTTCATGAAAGAGTATGGAAAACTCCTTCTCACCTATAAGTTTCGCCAGCCCTCCGGTAGCAGCTATATTGCCTGCCGTCAATGACGCAAGGGAGGTTGTATCCATATCACCTGTTTCGCCGCTTGCAGCAATCAACTGACCGTCTTTATCTACAATGAATACAACCTTCGCATTGGCCTCTTTAAGCAGTCTGTCAATAACAGCGGTAATCTGCTTAAATTCTTCCTCAAACATTACCAGTGAACTTGTCGGCATAGTTAAAAACCCCTATTTAAATTACCTTCCCATCCAGGCTCAAAAGCCTCTCCCACTCTTTATCTATAGACTCCTGCACCTTATCCAATAATCCCTTGTTTTCAGGCTTTAAAATATGCTTGAATCTTGCCTGCATCTTAAGCCATTCCGTTATAGGTTTTTTCTCTTTTGGTTTATAATTGATCTTTAAAACCCCGTTCTCAACCTCGTAAAGCGCCCAATAGCATGTATCAACAGCTATCTTGGCAGCTTCTATGGATTCTTCCGGTTTTGAATACCAGCCCAATGGGCACGGGGATATAACATTTAAAAAAGTCGGACCCTCGGTTTTAAGGGCTTTTTCAGCCTTCCTTGAGAGATCTGCCCAGTTATGGGGCGACGCCTGAGCAGCATATGGAACATTGTGGGCAACAACTATTCTCGTAAGGTCTTTTCTCGATTCTTGCTTTCCCAAAATAACATCTCCCGCCGGCGATGTTGTCGTAGCTGCGCCAAATGGGGTGGCGCTTGACCTTTGAATGCCTGTATTCATGTATGCGCCGTTATCGTAGCATACATAGAGAAAATTATGGCCCCTCTCAAGCGCGCCTGACAGGGCCTGAAAACCGATATCATACGTCCCGCCGTCGCCGCCGAAGGCAATGAATTTGATATTTTTATCCTGCGGAATTTTGCCTCTTTTTTTAAACGCCTTGTATGCAGTTTCTATACCGCTTATGGTAGCAGCGGCATTTTCAAACGCTGAGTGTATCCACGGTATTCGCCATGCAGTATACGGATATATGGTCGTGCCAACCTCAAGACATCCGGTTGCAGTAGTAGCAACTACCGGGCCGTTAGCCGCCCTTAATAGCAGCCTCACTATCGGAGGAATGCCGCATCCTGAGCAAAGTCTATGTCCGCCTGAGAAAAGTTCATCTCTTTTTGAAAGCTCTTTAAGTGTAGCCATAATTTCCCCTCATTAAATCTGTGGTCTTATTACATCGTAATATACTTCGTCAACGTTTCAACTTTTCCGGTTTCTGCAATCTTCAGAAGCTCTTCAAACACCCCTGCTGCATCCTTCACCTTATAGTCTCTTCCACCCAGACCAAATACCCTGCTCATAACCTTGGGGCGTTTTTCCAATTCATAGAGCGCAGAACGAACCTCGTTAAAGAGCGGGCCGCCAAAACCATTCATTGAATCAGCGCGGTCAAGCACTGCTACAGCCTTCACATTCTTTAACGCATCCGCTATCTCTTTAAAGGGGAACGGCCTGAAAAGCCTTGGTCGTAAAATACCGACCTTTTTGCCCGCCTTCCTTAGTTCATCAACTGCCACTTTGGTAGTGCCGGCGGCAGAGCTGAATATTACAATGGCTGCCTCTGCGTCATCCAATCTGTATTTTTCCATAAGGCCGTATTCTCTGCCGAACTTATTTCCAAATTCCATGCCGATTTTAGAAACCACATCCTTTGCGCGGATAATAGCCTCCGACTGCTGATGTTTGAATTCAATGTAGGTATCGGGAAGCGTCATTGCCCCGTATGTAACAGGATTGTCGGTATCAAGGAGGGAATGCTGCGGCTTGTATTCTCCTATAAACTCTTTTACATCTGCGTCATCAATAAGAGAGATATTTTCAATGGCATGGCTTGTTATAAAACCGTCGAGACAGACCATCACCGGCAGAAGCACATTTTCATTTTCAGCTATTCTTACAGCCTGAAACAAATTATCATATGCCTCCTGAACTGTCTCAGAATAGAGTTGAATCCAGCCTGAATCACGCGCTCCCATAGAGTCTGAATGGTCGCAGTGGATATTTATGGGAGCGGAAAGGGCGCGGTTCACATCCGTAAGCACAATGGGGAGCCTCATGCCTGAAGCGATATAGAGCATCTCCCACATAAGCGCCAGCCCCTGCGAAGATGTAGCTGTCATAACCCTTGCGCCTGCGGCAGATGCGCCTATGCAGGCGCTCATGGCAGAATGTTCGCTCTCAACGGTTACAAACTCCGTGTCAACCTCGCCGTCAGCAACATAGCTTGAAAATTCTTCCACAATCCCGGTGGAAGGGGTTATTGGATAAGCTGCGCATACATCCGGGTTTATCTGTTTCATAGCATAGGCAATTGCAGAATTTCCTGTAAGCCCTGCCTGCCCCTTTGTCGTTGTTATTGTTGCCATATGGTCAGCCGGCCTCCTCTTCCATCTTAATAGCCTTGACCTTATCAGGGCATTCTTCGGCGCATATACCGCAGCCCTTGCAGTGTTCCATATCAAACCCTATCATCTTGCCATCTTCCACTATGACGGCAGAATCCGGACACATGACCCAGCAGATAAGGCAATTTGTGCATTTCCCTTTATCAAGCACAGGCCTTAGCTTTCTCCATCCGCCTGTCACATATTCATGGGCTGTTCCGCCCTTTGTTATAACTCCCCCGATAGGAAAATTCTTTTTTTCTGCCATATTATTCCCCTTGTACCTCTTGAAAACCCTTGGTCATAGCGGCAATATTCCCCTCTACAACCTTTGCGCTGAACTTCTTTGAGTAGTTTTCTTTAAAATTATCCATGAGCGCATCAAGCGTAATAACGTCGGTTGTTTTTGCCAATGCGCCAAGCATAGGCGTATTGGGCATATTCCTGCCGATAGCATCAAGAGATATTTTTGAAGCATCCAGCGTATAGACCAACGTCTTTTTACTCTTGAGCTTTAGCTCATTACGCATATCGGCAGGGCTCTTCATTGTATTTATGATAAAAACAGCATCCTCCGGAGCACCCTCTGTCACATTCACAGTGGCAATCAATGTTGAGTCTGCTATGAGAATATACTTGGGATCGGTCACCTGACAATGCAACCTTATCGGTTTATCCGAAACCCTATTGTATGCCTTTACAGGCGCTCCCATCCTTTCGGGACCGAATTCAGGAAAGGCCTGGACATATTTGCCGGACCTTAAACATGCCTCTCCGATCATCTTGGCGGCAGTCACAATCCCCTGCTGCGCCCTGCCGTGCCATCGTATTTCAATGTAAGCCATGCTGCCTCCAAATTTACATCTCCCGTCTTCCTTCCATTGCCCTTACGAGCGTTGCGCCGTCTATATATTCAAGGTCGCTTCCTACAGGAACGCCGGTTGCAATCCTGCTAATTCTTATTCCGGTTGGTTTCAACAATCTGGTTATATAAAGAGCTGTCGCTTCCCCGTCTATATCCGAATTGGTCGCCAAAATTATTTCTTTTATCACACCAAGGCTAACCTTGTCCAGCAATCCATTAAGCTTTATATCATCCGGCCCTATGCCCTTAAGCGGAGAAAGCGCTCCGTGCAGTATATGATATTTGCCTTTAAAACCACCCATCTTTTCAATAGCCGCCATATCCTTTACATCCTCTACTACGCAGACTACATCGTCTCTTCTGGAACTGTCGCTGCATATCGCGCATGGGTTTTTATCAGAGAGACTGTGACAGCTTGAGCACAGCATTATCTTTTCTTTCACGTCAACCAGACTCTTTGCAAGATTCTCAG
>CAZVZI010000196.1:0-4134 GCA_964631455.1 uncultured Thermodesulfobacteriota bacterium
GGGGTCTTCAATCATTCTTTTTATCGGACCGACAAGCCCCTGCATCCCCTCTTCCGTAGATGTCATCCAGAGGAGGATTGTCACCACAACAAAAAACATATACATCAGAATAAGACTGGATGGTATGGGCTGTTTGATGAATATCCCCGGCGCCTTAAAAATAAAATAGCTGACGGCTACAAGGATTACAAACAATAAAAGTCTTGGTATTTTCATGTTCTAACCTCTCTATTTTGATTTCGCCATATAGTCAACCAGCATCTCAACCTCTCCTGCCAGCATCTTGGCCCCATAATCAGGCGGCATCATGCCCGGCACGCAGGGGCCAGTAGGGCACTCCTTTGCAACATCTGCATTGGGATCAAGGACAGCCCTTCTAATATACTCTTTATTCTTTTTTGCCCCTATCTTTGTGAGGTCAGGGCCAAGCATACCTTGCTGACCTGCTATCTTATGACATGCTCCGCAGCCATATTTATTGACAACCTCTTCTGCTGTTTTTGCAGGGGCTGCTGCATGAGCCTCTTCTTTTGCTGCGGCTGATGGAGCTTCTTTTGGCAACTGCACTGTTACGGTAACGCCTGCCTTTTGCTGGAGATATGCTATAACAGCATCAACCTCAAACCCTTTAAGGCCAATGGCGCCTGTGGAAACATTCGGCATCGGGCTCTGCGTATCGTTTGTCCCTGTTACGCCAAAACCTGTCACAACAAAGGCAGACGGCTCAACCATTGACTCTCTGATATATTCCTCGCCTGTTTTTGCCTTGCCCTTATAGCGAGGGTCTTTAAGCCTTTCCTCCGCTACCTTGCCGACCTGATCCAGCAAAGGAGCCCTGCCGCCGACAGGATTGTGGCAAAGCTCGCACGTTCCTTTGACATGGAAGATTTCATCTCCCATTTGTATAAACTGTTCCATGGTCAGACTGCCCATGTCCAGCTTTGCCTCTGTCGGAGGAGGCGCAGGTTTAACCTGCGGAATCATGCTGCCGGCATAAAAGGCATAGAAGATTATCACCGCCAAACTGAATATTGTTACCTTCAAAAAGGTTTTCATTTTAAAACCTCCCTAATATTTAAACAGGCAGTGGGCACTATGCGGTAGGCAGTTTTTACTGCTTACTGTTTACTGTTTACTGCTTACTGTTTTTCAGTGATGCGCCTCTGAAGCGCTCTTTTTACCGCTTATATGGGCAAGCCAGAAAATAAATATTACAATGGCCATAAATATAATAACGCCTACAGACACAACCCTGGTTGCGTATCCAATGGTGGGGGTAAAGGCATCAGGTGAGTTATCCCTGAATACGGTATAGACATGCCAGTGCTGTCTTATGGCTGAACGGATAAAACCCATAAGCCCCATAAGCCATGTGAATGATACCGCGAGAAGGAACAGGGCGTACTGGCTCCTGTCCGGCATCTTTCCCCACTGGAGCGGCGCGACCTCTTTTGCGCCCTTGAACATAAGCACATCTATGATAATGCAGGATATGATGACGAAAAGGGTTGACGCAACCTGCGGAACCGAGGATGCAACCTTGTATACCGTATTTGTGAAATAGCCGTAATAGACGCCAAGTATGGAAATATTGATTATAGCTGCGACAAATATGGCTATCTGTATGGCATTGCCAATAGGCGCCCATGAAACTGTGGCAATCTTATTGCAGCGGCGATACAGAAGAAAACTCAGGAAAGTAAAGAGCAGCATTATATTGACAGCCGTATTCTTGGCAGGCATGATGCCCAACGGGCCTAGATATTTATGATATGGCCCTCCCAAGGCCTTTAATTCGCCTGGCGTCATAATCAGTGTGTGCGGCGTAAACCAGACAAGGAAGCAGGCGACAATGACAAAGGCAATATATTTAATGTATTTTGTGTATCTCTCAGCGCCTTTGCTCCTCTCCATGCCGCACCAGAGATAATAGTTGGCGGAAAGGAAAAGCGCGCCGATTAAAACCGCCTGAATAATAAAGAGCCACGCAAATACGCCGCCCATCAAGGTTATTCCCATCTGCTGGCTGTATGCGTAAATCTCGGCAGTAAGCCAGTAGCCTGCAAACGGAAGCGGAAGGAGCGCCGATATTGCTATGAAGTTTGCGGTGTAACCCATCCAGTCATAGTGGGCCCTTTCTTCAGATGTTCTTGCGCTTAAAAATTTGTACGCCGCATACGCGCCGACAACAGAGCCGCCGTAAGCCACATTTGCGATGGTTCTGTGGAGGTTGATGGGGTTCCAAAGGTGGTTGTGCATGGCATGCCATACATTTCCCTCAAATACGCCGTTGGCGTCAACGCCGTGCGGAGACATCATAAAGGTAACCCATGCATTGGCAAGGAACATGAGCACGGTACCTACCACATTCAACATCCATCCTATTGTAAGATGAACCCATTTGCCGGTTCCTGTTTCCATCGCATGCCAGCCATAGTAATATATATAAAGACATGCGCTCTCTGCAAAGAAGAGGAAGGCATAGGCGAGTATGGTTGGGCTGAAGATGCCTGCCATATATTTCATGAAATCTGGGTAAAATATTACCAATGTAAATAATAGAAGGCCGCCGAATACGGCGGTTATGGAATACGCTGTAAGACTTACTTTAATAAATTCATAGGCCATTTTGTCATACCGCTTATCTTTCGTGGCCATGCCTATGGCCTCTATGACAAAGACAAATATCGGAACAGCAAGAACAAATGCCGCAAACCAGAGATGGAGCTGTGCTGCAAGCCATGCCATAATCCTGCCATTTATTCCCTTTACCTGTGGATAATCCTTTTCAGTGAGTTTCAGCGCAGGCTGATATTCCTCTTTTTTTGCCTCTGGCCTGGCCTCTGCCCCTGCAGGGGTTTCACCCTGGACAGCCTGTTCAGAGGCATATGCCGTATCGGTTCCAATTAAAAAAGATTCTGTGGATTGAAAAAACGGAGAGGTAAAGAGAAACGTAAAGAACAACAGGGATATGACGAATCTCCTCTTTAGCAAGGGAGTTTCCCTGACAACGATGGAAGATAATTTCATATTGTCTGCTCCTTTAGGTTATTATAATGCAGCATTGGAGTTTATCCCCAACGTAAATCTTACCCTTTAAATATCAACGATAACCCCTGCGCTTTAAAAAGCATGGCATCAAGCGCTATAAAAAATACTGCGCTCACTGCCAGGGCAACCACAAAACCGATAATTGTTTTCATGAACCCCTTCCCTCCTGATTGCTGTTTTTACTGCTTGGTGAGAAACCAATAAAAGAATACCAATGTGCTTATTACCACCGCTGCAAATAATATAGGGCCTGCCTTGCTTGATTTTTCTTCCTGCATCTTGACCTCGCCTCAAATTTATTTGACAACCTTTTTTTAAGCCTTATACTTTGTTTATGTGTAAGGAATGGAAACCAACGCCTGCCGACTATCTGATATTTCTTGGACTTGCTGTAAATCTGGTTGTGATAATTGCCCTGCTTATTTATTACTTCACCAGGTAAAAAACATTTCAGTAAGTTGGTCTTCTATAACAATTTATAAAAAACTTGTCAAGTTTTTATATAGTTTTTTGCACGCGTGTCAAGCCAAAATTGAAGTAATGTCCTAATTCTTGCCAAAAATGTTTTCATAATCAGAAGTTAAGCTGAATTTTAAACCTTTTCTTTCTGACTATTCGCAGAGGAAGATAATTTCTGTTGCCCGTCCTCAAGAGAGATGTCCATTTCAGAATCACTGACAGTCTTTTTAAAATTCTTTATAGCCTGACCAAAGCCTGTCCCTATGCTTGGCAGCTTTCCCACTCCGAATATTATCAAAATAATTGCAAGGATGATGATAAGTTCCGTTGTTCCTATACCAAACATAGACAACCTCCTGTAAACTTTAGATGCGATGCCTTATTATTTTCATCTATTATTTAGCTTGCATAAGCCAAATGCGCCCCATATTTCTCTACATGCCGCCTAAAAGAAAAGATATCCCTGAATCTCTCTCCGCAGATGGGGCACCGGTAACCGTCCCACACCCTGAATAGATGGGGGTTCTTTAACGCCTCATTCATTCCTTTAATGTATTCCTCTTTTGTTATCGGCTTTATAGACTTTATAGCCTCTATTGTGTGTCTCTTCTTTATCCTTGGAAG
>CAZVZI010000197.1:0-4117 GCA_964631455.1 uncultured Thermodesulfobacteriota bacterium
CATCACTCAATGAAAATATAACTATTCATACATGGAGCGAGGTTGAAAAGGTTGACGGCTACATCGGCAATTTTACAGTTCAAATCAGAAAAAAGGCAAGATATGTAAATGAGGATTTGTGCAATGGATGCGGGCTTTGCATTG
This sequence comes from uncultured Thermodesulfobacteriota bacterium, assembly GCA_964631455.1. Taxonomy (GTDB): domain Bacteria; phylum Desulfobacterota; class GWC2-55-46; order UBA9637; family UBA9637; genus JACRNJ01. Next base: position 145 of record CAZVZI010000197.1, read on the forward strand.
AAAAGTGTCCGTTCAAGGCAACCAGCGAGTTTGAAATGGGAATGGCACAGAGGAAGGTCATTTATACGCCGTTCCCTCAGGCTGTGCCGAATATCCCGGTGATAGATGCAAAGAACTGCCCCAAGATTCAAAAGGATAAATGCGGCGCATGCGCAATTGTGTGTGGGCCAAAGGCTATTGACTTTAAACAGCAGGATACATTTATTACAGAAGATGTTGGCGCAATAGTTGTTGCAACAGGGTATCAGTTGATGCCCAATGAAAGGTTCGGAGAATACGGCTATGGAAAATTAAAAGATGTTATAAGCGGACTCCAGTTTGAAAGATTAGCATCGGCATTAGGCCCAACAGGCGGTGAAATCAAAAGACCGTCAGACGGCAAGACGCCGAAAAATGTTGTGTTTATCCAGTGCGTCGGCTCAAGGGATGAGAAAAAAGGCGTTTCATATTGTTCAAAAATCTGCTGCATGTATACTGCAAAACATACCATGCTTTATAAACACAAGGTGCATGATGGGCAGTCGTATGTATTTTACATGGACATAAGGGCAGGCGGCAAGCGGTATGAGGAATTTGTGAGAAGGGCGATTGAGCATGACGGCGCAATGTATTTAAGAGGCAGGGTTTCAAGGGTTTATGAAAAAGACGGCAAGGTTATTGTTCAGGGCGCGGATACGCTTTCAGGCAATCAGGTTGAGATTGAGGCGGATATGGTTGTGCTTGCAACAGCAATTGTATCAAGAGAAGGCGCAGATACTGTGGCGCAGAAACTCGGCATAGGCTATGACAAATATAAATTTTATAATGAATATCATCCGAAGTTAAAGCCAGTAGAGACAGTTACAGCAGGGATTTTCCTTGCAGGCACGTGCGTTGGTCCGATGGATATTCCTGATTCTGTTTCAATGGGGAGCGCGGCTGCGAGCAAGGTGTTGGCATTGTTTTCAAATGACCAGATGGCAAGGGAGCCGATAACATCTGTTGTAAACAGAAATACATGCAATGCCTGCTGGGACTGTTTGGTTGCATGTCCGTATTCTGCCATTGAAAAGGAAGAGCTTAAAAACAGGCAGGGCGCGGTTATCAGAATACTGGCAAAGGTGAATGAGGGAGTGTGTCAGGGCTGCGGTGTGTGCGTAGCCGCGTGCAGGAGCAAATCAATAGATTTGCGCGGATATACGGATGAGCAGGTTTATGCGGCACTGGCGGCATTCTAATTTTCACGCTCAATAATACCCCATCTGCGTTGTCAGGACTGCGGGCTTGAATCCTCACATACTAAAAAGTATGCTGCGGTTCAATCCCTTGTCCTTCCTAGCATCTGGAGCATTCTTGAGCGTGAAGTAGAATGATGAGTTTAATAATTGGCGATTTTAGATATTTTGATTTGTAAAAAATATATTCTATGGGACATGAAAAACAGATTATAGGAAAAAGAGGCGAATTAAGTGTATTGGGTGAATTGCTGAAAAGAGGTTTTGATATTTATATTCCCCTAGTTGATGTTGGTATTGATTGTGTTGTGAGAACAAAAGGCAACAATTTCAAAGAAATACAGATAAAAACTAGAACTCCAACAGACAAAGGAAGAATTTGCGATGTTAAAATGTTCGAACCAAAAGGTAATTTTTTCATAATTTACAGGCTGGATGGTGAGAAGGATGAAAACGGCGAGGATATATACTGGATTATTCCTTCAGAAGTTTTTTATTCCAAAGCCAATCTTGCTCGTAAAGGAGAATTTTTGAGAGTAGGTATGAATGATAAGAGAAAGAGTGAAATTAAAGATTATAAAAATAATTTTGGATTGATAGAATAGGACAGAATAACATGTCATCACAGACACAACATGAACAAACAAGCGGTTTTGAACCCAAAATCGTAGCCTTTGTGTGCAACTGGTGCACTTATGCCGGCGCGGATTTGGCAGGGACAAGCAGGATGGAGTATAAGCCGAATGTGAGGATTATAAAACTCCCTTGCACTGGCAGGATTGACCCGCTCTTTATCATAAAGGCATTTGAAAAAGGGGCTGATGGGGTTTTGGTTTCCGGCTGCCATCCCGGAGACTGCCATTACACAACAGGAAATTATCATGCGAGGCGCAGATGGATTGCATTTAAAAACCTTATGGATTTTGTGGGCATAGACAGCCAGAGGCTCCACTTCTCATGGGTCTCCGCATCTGAGGCAATCAAATGGGTTGATTTAATCAATAATATAACGGATGAGGTTAAGAAGTTAGGGCCGTTTGTGGAGTATAGGAATTTAAAGATTCAAAATTTATGAAACCGATTCAGACAGCCATAACCGGGGCTGAAAATCAGGGAGACCTTACACTTCCTATTCATGCCTTGACGCAATTTTATTACGCATTTAATAACCGCGATATTAAGACAATGGCTTTGAACTGGGACAACTCTGAAGACATTGCAATGGATAATCCTTTGGGCGGTATTAAGCGAGGCTGGGGTGAGGTCAAGGGAGTTTATGAAAGGATATTTAATGGTTCAGCCAGAGTATATGTAGAATTTTATGATTACACCATTCATGCAGCAAAAGAAATCTTTTATGTTGTAGGCAGAGAACGAGGAAATTTGCAGATTGGCGATACAAAGATTGATCTGGCAATCAGAACAAGCAGGATATTCAGGCTTGCTAACGCCAAGTGGAGACAGGTTCATCATCACGGTTCAATAGACAATCCGGAATTATTGCGACGTTATCAGGATGCTGTACGATAGATTGATGGATATGGGAAAATCAATTTGTAGGATTTAACATGGAAAACACATTACGACAAAAGGCAAAAGAACTCCTTGAAAAGGGAGAGGTGAAGGTTGTTATCGGCTTTGGCTGGAATAAGCGGAAGACGAGGACGACTCCGGTTTTTATTACGAAGCCGGAGGATGTGGAGAAACTTGTTTTCAATCCTCTATGCGTCAACAATCTTTCTCTCTACCTGACAAGGAAGTTTGCAGATATCAAGGCTTTGGGCAAACCTGCAATTGTTGCAAAGGGGTGCGATATAAAGACCATTGCAGTGCTTATTTCTGAGAGCCAGTTGAAGCGGGAGGATGTTGTAATACTCGGTATGGTCTGCAATGGTGTTGTTTATAAGCAGGAGTTGTGGAAGGGCGAACTGAAGTCGGAAATTATGCCGACGAAATGCCATAACTGCGATGTGAGAAATCCGCATATTGTGGATTTTACCATCGGCGAAAAAACGGACTTCAAGGCGCCTGATGAACCGACAGGAATGGTGTTTGATAAGATAAGAGAATTGGATAAAAAGTCCGGTGAAGAGCGTTGGGATTTTTGGATAGAGCATTTTAACAGGTGCATTAAGTGTTATGCGTGCAGACAAATTTGTCCTCTGTGCTACTGCGAGAGGTGCATTGCTGAGAAGAATATGCCGCAGTGGATTGAGACATCCGCTCATCCAAGGGGAAATCTTGCGTGGAATTTAAAGCGGGCGATGGATTTATCAGGCAGATGCACATTCTGCGGAGAGTGCGAAAGGGCATGTCCTGTAAATATTCCGCTGAATTTGGTAAATCAAAAACTTGCGCTTGTTGTTAAGGATGCCTTTGGTCATAAGGCAGGCTACGATGAAAAGGTTCATCCGCCGATGATTGTGTTTAATTTGGAGGATCAGGAAGACTTTATTAAATAGTTCACGCTGAAAAACGCCCATCTGCTTTGTCAGGACTGCGGGCTTAAATCCTCACATACCTAAAAAGTATGCTGCGGTTTAATCCCTTGTCCTTCCTCTCATCTGTGCGATTTTTGAGCGTAAACTGGATAAAATAAAACAAGGATACATATACTATGGATAACATTTACTTGCCATATCTTGCAACAATAGAAGACATCTATGAAGAGGCGCCTGATGTCCGCACATGCAGGCTTGTGTTCAAAGACCCGAAGGTGCGGGATACTTTTGACTTTAAGACAGGTCAGTTTGCTCTCT
>CAZVZI010000198.1:0-4105 GCA_964631455.1 uncultured Thermodesulfobacteriota bacterium
GCCTTCGGCCTCCTCGCAACGACCTGTAAAGTTACTTATTGCTGTTATTATAATGTATGATGAAAACTTTTATGAGCATGAGGTCTAAAGCGTCTATCTATTCAATCGTATGTTCCATAATTATCGTCTTGGCGTTCTCCATAGCCGCCTTCACGAGAAACTTCATCTGGCATGATGAACTCTCCATATGGAAGCGCATGGCACTTATGTCGCCATATAAATCCAGGCCATTCAATAGCCTCGGAGTTGCCTATGCGCAAGAAAAGATGTATGATGAAGCGATCAAGAATTTTAAAACGGCTATCAGAAACGGCTCCGGCATACAAGAGATTCATCACTATAACCTTGGCCTTGCATATCAGGAAAAAGGGCTGTCAGATGAGGCAAGGTTAGAATTCCAGGAGGCAATCAGACTAAAGCCTGATTATGCAGATGCCCGCTACAAACTTGGACTTACCTATAAAGATATCGGCATATTAGAAAAGGCGGAATCGGAACTTAAGAAAGCAGTCGAATACGCCCCGGACCGCGACAACTTTCACAACGCCCTGGGAAACATCTACCTGCTCCAAAAAAAGTATAATCTGGCTGTAGAGGAATATAAAATCGCGTTGCGACTCAATGCCGGAAATGTGGAACCGCTGTATAATCTTGCAATTGCCTATGATGAGATGAGGATGAGGGAGGATGCGATTAGATACTATCGTGATTTTATCAGGACAGCCACACCGGAATATCAGGACGCCAAAGAAAATGCACGGCAGAGGCTGTTAAAGTTATTATAATCACAGCATGATAATTTTATAAAAACATCACTTGGTTGCATGGCACGCAACACACAGCATTTCATAATCTATGCGCAGCATTAGTTTAAACCGGCTCCTGTTATGATAATCATGGCAAGAATAGCATACAAGTTTGCCTCCTGATAAAGGCATCCACTCAGGTATATGAACCTTATATGAGGCGTTGACCAATACAGGATGGCTGCTTATGGGATGATTGCTGATATTGCCCTCATGACATTTTACACAGGTAGTTATAGGGTCGTGGTTCAGCTTGGGGATGTCTCCATGACAAACAGGGCAATGCTCCTTTTTTTCAAAGTCATGGGGATTGACTGACACAGGGGTCTGCGCCCAAACACACTCGCTACACAACGCAACAAATAAAGCAATCAAAATAATTTTAATCCCCATATCTTTCACTGCCCCCCCCTATGGCACATAATCGGTAGTGTAGTTTGAGGTGGGGCCTGTAACCGGCATAGTGCGGCTGTCGCCATAATTGCAAACCGCAGTGCTGCCTGTATCAGCAGTTGACTTGAACCACAGTTTTACCCCGGTTGATGTCGTGGCAGGCCTATGGCCTGTAACACAGGCCCCGTTCATCATCCTTTTACTTAATTGCTTGTTGGTAATGGTTACCGTAGCCCCTGCCGTTTCATTGGTCAAGAGATTAGGTCCTATAGTGATTGTTCCGGCAGTAGTCGAGATGATGGTAGCGCCTATGTTGTTGCTTGCGGTCCCTGCCCCGCTGACGGCGATTGTATCCCCTGCTGCAAAACCAGCAGTTATAAAACCGCTTGCACTATCATTGATTGTATCGTTCGCTCCGCTATTGAAAGTAAAACTAATGGTGCTAACAGAGTAATTTGCCGTTCCTGTTGTGCCGCCGGTATTGCTTCCGTGTATGCCGTCAAACACGGTTAACCCATTTTGCGTTTTCGTTCCGCCGCCATGACATGACATACATAGGCTGCCGAATATATTGGAGTTATTACCCGTAGCGGCCCCTGATGTATAAAATGGGGATGTTGGAGAACCGCTGCAGGATGTTTGATCCGGCGGATGGGATACCCTGGAATAGTTTGCATTGGAGGGACAATAACCCTCATCTCCATACACATCCCTTCTGTGGCAATTGTAACAGAAGTTTGCTGAACTGCCTGTGCCGGTTTCGTTGTTCCTTAAAATGAAATTCCTGCTGGAACCATGCGGCCCTTTGGGGTCTGTGCTGCCGTAACTGCTGTTCCCATGACAATCCGAGCATGTGATAAGGCTTGTATAGCCTACACCGCCGCTGTAGCCATCCTCAGGGCAGTTGTTATCCACGGTGCATTTAAAGGTATTGCTGAGACCGCGAGTGCCTGACCAATTGCCATTGGCGCTCGACGACGGTTGATTCTTACCCTTTTTATCAAATGCCGGATGATAGGTGTAATTAATGGTGCCGGTAGAAGTATCGGTATTAAAATCTGCGGTCGGATCCGACTCATAAAACGATGTCTTGGAAGGGACAACCGGATTAGATGTGCCGTATGCGTATGAGGAGTGGCATTTAAGGCAAAGAAATGACTCGTACCTGCTTAGATAATCCGGATTTGAGGAATCTGTGTCCAATAATACTGTCTTATAATCATTTGTTTGATCAGCCGGAGTGCCGGGGGTAATGCCACTCCAGAGGGTTGTAGAACCCGGTTGCGCACCCCATGTGCCTATAAGGTTATTGCCGATATAGCTCCCTTTTGGAGAATCTCCCTCTCTGCCTCCTATGGTATGGTTTCCTGTTTTAGCACCGTGCGGGTTATGACAGTCCGCGCATTCGGCATGTCTATCGTTGGCGGCAATATCTTCTCTCACTAACGGATTGCCTGTGGAAAACCTTTTGGGGGTATGTTTGCCGGAATATGCCTTTGGATTATGACGGTCAACGGTTCCTAATGCACCCCCAATATCTTTGATAAAAGTAGCGCCGGCATCATTTGTCATTTTTCCGTTATGGCAGTTAAGACATGTCCATTCCTCATCAACTATTGCCGTAAGGTCGCTGGGGTCTTTTCCTTTAAGGAGATATTTTCCAAGCGCCCCGCCATGCGAACTATGGCAGCTTAAGCAGCCGTGTTTTTTAAGGGTGTCGTCGGTGTAATTATTACCTGCTACCACAGCGTCTGTTGAATGCGCCGCAGCAGCAGTGCCTTCTATACCGCGGCCGCTAGATGCCACAGTAAATGTATTGCCGCTTCTACTGCTGATCTTTATCAGCTCATTATCTATCTTTATCCTTCCTGCGCCGCTTGGAAAGGCACTCCCGTCAGCTACCGTAATGGAGGCAGCAGCGGACGTAATATCGCTGGATAATGTGCTGCTAGGCCCTGTATTGCCAAAATCATGCGGATCCCACGGTGTTGGATCTGTGCCAGGGATATGAGAAGGAGTAGTAGTAGAATATAATTTATAGGCAGTATCCTCCCTGTGAATAGGCGCATTGGTCGCATCCCAGTATTTTTTATTATGGCAGCGGTTGCACAACGCAGCGCCGTAATCTGTGCCAGGATCAATCGCCTCCCGCAGAAATTTAGCATAAGTCTTGCTGTGTGGATCATGACAGGATGCACATTGGATATTTCCACCCTTGTCCAGCGCTGCCGGAGCAATATTTGTATAACCAGGGCTTGAGCCGGGGTCTTTAATCTCACTGTTGGCGGGATAAGACGACGAGTATGCAAAGGATATTGGATGGTCATTGCTTATATTTATACCCAGATTGGCTGCAGAGCTGGACAATAGCTTTCCTTCCGCCGTCACTGCCCCCTCCAGCATCTCTAATGTATCTGCAAGCCCCGGCCCTGGCCTATTCAATAAGCTGCCGATGGCAATGGTGCCGTCGTGGCAGGAAAGGCAAAGCCTGGACGAGCCGGTCGGCTGCCCCAGGGATGATGCCGACATGGTAGTTGTTCCATAAAGGGTATAGGTGGAACCAGAATCTTCCTTATTCCATAATGGACCGCTCGGATTTGAACTATGCGGCGTATGGCAAAAAACGCATATCTCTGTGGTTGCCGGGGACTTAACCGTTCCGGGTCCGTACATGGAAAGATTATGCTTTGTCCCGGCAACACCGGGAACATTCGGATCAATTATGGTTGCCGCGCGAACAAGGTAGACCGCTGTCAGGAGCAAAAAGCAAGAGGCAAGAAACAAGAGGCAAGATTTTTTCAGCCTGTTTTGAAATATATTTGCTCTCTTATTTCTCATTTACAATTGCCCCATTCCCAAGATATCTAAAGATTTGAACCCGCCTGTTAAAGGAATCCGATACGAAT
>CAZVZI010000199.1:0-4104 GCA_964631455.1 uncultured Thermodesulfobacteriota bacterium
CCGCTGTGCCGATTGCAAGTGGATAAAACTCTGCGGCGGCTCATTCAGATACCGGGCAGTGAAGGTTTATAATGACCCGTGGATGCACGATCCGGCTTGTTATTTGACGGATGAGGAGATTGGGATCGCTGGAAAAAAGGCGGCAGTAGGAACGAAATAAGACGAAGAACTCATGGAAATCCAAATTGACCCGCATACTTTAGAACGGGCAGAAGAACGAGGGACAAAAGAAATCAAAGAAGTAATTAAAACCGGTTTTGATATTCATGCCAAATATGGACGAATAGGTAAAGCGAAAGTTTATAATTTTGAGCAGAAACGACATGGCAAATATTATGAGCAGAAGAGGGTAGAAGTATTTTATACGCTTGAAGAGGGAAAGATAGTAACTGTAACAGTTTATGTGTTTTATGGAAAATGGGAGGCTCAAATATGAATATTGTATATAATGATAAAACTGATGTCCTCTATATTCGGCTGGATGAAAAAAAACAGGATGTTATAAACAGGCGAGTTTCGGAAGATATTGTGCTGGATATAGGAGAAGGGGAAAAAGTTGTTGGCATTGAGATTCTTGATGCCTCAAAACATGTGAATTTGGAAAGGCTTTTGCCTGTTAAATACAGCGTTTCAAAAGCAGCAGTTTAATAAAGGATGGAATCTAATATCATGTCATTTCCGAAACACCGTCCACGACGGTTAAGAAAAAATGAAATAATAAGAAAGATGGTCAGGGAGACGACCCTTTCTGTTGATGACCTGATACTTCCTCTTTTTGTAACCTTTGGTAAGGGAAAGAAAATTGCAATTAAGAGCATGCCCGGACATTTTCAGCTGTCTGTAGACAACCTTGCCAAAGAGATTAAGGAGATAAAAACCCTCGGTATCCCTTCCGTGATTTTATTCGGTATACCTGAACATAAAGACGAGGTTGGCAGCGAGGCATATAATCCTAAAGGGGTTGTGCAGCAGGCAATCAAGGCAATAAAAGATAAAGCGCCTGAATTATATGTAATAACAGATGTTTGTATGTGTGAATATACATCACATGGTCACTGTGGCGTTATAAAGCACGAAGATGTTGATAACGACGCAACTCTGGAGCTTCTTGCAAAAGAGGCATTGTCTCATGTTAAAGCAGGGGCTGATATGGTGGCTCCATCGGATATGATGGATGGAAGGGTAGGGGCGATAAGAAAGATTTTAGATGAAAATAATTTTAGCCATACCCCGATTATGAGTTATGCCGCAAAATATGCAAGTGCATTTTATGGGCCATTCAGGGATGCAGCAGAATCAACACCGCAGTTTGGAGATAGAAGAAGTTATCAGATGGACCCTGCAAACAGCAATGAGGCATTGCGGGAGGTAAGGCTTGATATTGAAGAGGGCGCGGATATTGTTATGGTAAAACCGGCGCTCCCGTATCTTGACATTATACGGAGGATAAAAGATGAATTTAAATATCCTGTTGCTGCGTATAATGTGAGTGGAGAGTTTTCAATGCTCAAGGCTGCTAACCAGCTCGGCTGGATGGATGGCGAGAGGGCTATGATGGAGAGCCTTGTTTCCATTAAAAGGGCAGGGGCGGATTTGATATTGACTTATTTTGCCAAAGAGGCGGCAAAGATACTATACAGAGCGTCATAACTTCGCATACCTGCGTTGCTCCTTGGCTCGTCGTTGCGGCGTCCTCCCCCTGTCCCCCTCCAGAGGGGGATAAAGGGGGAGGACGCCTCACTCCTCGCTGGAGCTTGTTCCGAGCAGAGCGAGGAATCCCATGCGAGATGAAGCTGATATTACCCATGCAATGGCTTCGACAGTTTGCCGCGGCTTCGCCTCGCAACCGCGCCTTGGTCTGCTTTGTTCTGACGCTCTGTATGCGGTTGTTTATGATGCTGTAGATAGGAAGGTAGGTAATTATTATGCATACAATGCCAAAAGGCCATCCCCATGAAGTGCCGGGAATAGAGGGAAAACCAGCCGCAGAAAAGAAATGGCTTCCCAAGCTCATTGCATGGGAAGTAACGCGGTCGTGCAATCTGGATTGCATCCACTGTCGGGCAGCGGCAAGGTTCGGCCCGTACCCCAATGAATTAAAGACCGAAGAGTGTCTTGCGTTTCTTGATGATGTGGCAAAGGCATTTCCGAGTTTTATCATCATCCTTACCGGTGGTGAGCCCATGATGAGGGATGATATTTGGGAGATTGCAGCGCATGGCACAAAACTTGGTTTAAGAATGGTCATGGCGCCGTGCGGTTTTCTTGTCACAGAGGAAACCGCCAGAAAAATGAAAGAGGTCGGCATCCAGCGGGTGAGCTACTCCATAGATGGTTTGACTGCTGAAAGCCACGACAATTTCCGCCGCGTCAAAGGCGCATTCGACAGCGTGATGAAGGCCATTGAAAATTCAAAAAAGGTAGGCCTTGATTTTCAGGTCAACACCACAATAACAAAGCACAACCTCCATGAGCTTCCGCAGATATTGGACATGGTGATTAAGCTCGGCGCAAAGGCGCACCATCCTTTTCTGCTGGTTCCAACAGGCAGGGGCGCTGAGTTAAAGCATCTGGAGATTCCACCTGAAGAATATGAAAAGACACTGACATGGTTTTACAATATGAGGGACAAGGTGCCTATCCAGTTCAAGCCAACCTGCGCGCCGCATTATTACCGGATATTCAGACAGCACGAACGGGAAAAGGGGATTACGGTAAAGCCGGAAACCCACGGCCTTGATGCTATGACCAAAGGTTGCATGGGCGGCCAGTCCTTTGCATTTGTATCCCATACAGGCAAGGTTCAGATATGCGGATTTTTAGATGTAGAGTGCGGCGATATAAGAAAAGAGCCTTTCAGCAAGATATGGGAGACATCAAAGGTCTTCAAAGAGATGCGGGCATGGGATGATTATAAGGGGAGATGCGGATACTGCGAATTCAGAAAGGTCTGCGGTGGCTGCAGGGCAAGGGCCTTTGCATTTACAGGCAACTATATGGAAGAAGAGCCCTTCTGCACATACCAGCCAAGCGAAGAGGCAAAGAATGCGCATGATAAGAAAAAGGAGGCAGCAGGAGCAAGATAGAAAAAAGCAAGTGTCAGCCTAAAAATATCGGCAAATGTGAAGGAGGGTGCTTATATGGCTGCGCGTAAGAAGGGTTTGATTGTATGTAATCCGAAAATCCTCGGCGGTAAACCTATTGTCAGCGGTACAAGGATATCCGTTGCCTTAATACTCCAGAATATAGCTTCAGGAATGACGCAGGAGGAAATACTCAGCGGTTATCCCACATTGACGAAAGAGGGTTTGAAGGCGGCGTTGGATTTTGCGGCCAGACAATTTCAAGGAGAAGAGGTCAGGGTCTTTGCTGTCCAGAGATAGCCATGAAACTCCTTGCAGATGAAAATGTTCACACTGGCATTATACGCGGGGTGCGCAAGGCAGGTTATGATATTGTTTTTGTTCCTGATATCGGATTTGCGGGATGCGATGATCAGACAATTTTGGACTACGCAAAAAAAGCATGGCTTGATACTGCTTTCCGGCGATAAGGATTTTGGAGGACTTGTTGAATTTGGAGCATTGTGGGGACGTGGAAAAGTAATCTTGCTTCGCTATCGGCTTGTCAACATTGACCGGATGGTAAAGGATATTATCAAACTCCTCGCGCAAGAAAAAGAATCATTTGAAGATGCAACATCACTCATTATCGTGCTATCGGAATCGGGATATAGAATCCACCGACAGCCGGCAAGAAAGAGGTAAAAACAGATGGATGCCATAGACAAAAAAATACTCAACATCATTCAGACAAAGTTTCCTATTGTCCAGAAGCCATACGAGGCAATTGGCAATGAGGTCGGCATCTCTGAAACAGAAGTGATTACTCGGCTTGGGAATCTGAAAAAAGAAGGCATCATCCGCAGGATTGGCGCTACATTTGACCCGCGAAAGCTCGGTTTTGTAAGCTCTCTGTGCGCTGCCAAGGTTCCGCCTGAAAAGATTAAGGAATTTGTGGATGTTGTAAATTCATACAGTGGTGTAACCCATAATTATGAAAGGGACAATGATTACAATATCTGGTTTACATTTATAGACGAGT
>CAZVZI010000200.1:0-458 GCA_964631455.1 uncultured Thermodesulfobacteriota bacterium
GGAAAATATATGGAAGAAGGGGGGGGGTTAAGATTTCATTGGCGCATGGGTTTACTTTAAAGTTTTTATTTTTTCAATCAATTCCTTTACATGTCGTTCAATCAGTCGCCGCACTTCTCTCATCTGCTCTTTATCCATATTTTTCGGATCAGGGATATTCCATTCAATCCGGTTTTTTGCCGGAACAAAAGGACAGTTTTCGCCGCACCCCATGCTTACGACATATTCATATTCTTCCTGCGGAATATCATTCAACGATTTGGATTGATGGGTTGTCAGGTCGTATCCGATTTCTTTCATTATTTCAACCGCTTTCGGGTTGATGTTGCCGGAGGGTTTTGAACCGGCGCTGTATGCCTCCACAATTCCTTGTCCGTGAATTTTGGCAAACGCCTGCGCCATCTGGCTGCGAGCGGAGTTTTCAATGCAGACGAATAGAATTTTTTTCATTGGTTTTC
>CAZVZI010000200.1:468-4100 GCA_964631455.1 uncultured Thermodesulfobacteriota bacterium
AGATTGACGGCAAGGGACAGCACTCTTTTTCTCTCCCTCCCCTGCAGCCTGCTATGGCAAGAACCGCCCCGATAAGAGGCGCAGCCATGTAAATCCAAAGATGCTGGGTTTGTCCTGATATTAACGCAGGCGCAAGCGAGCGGGCGGGATTCATCGAGGCCCCTGTTACAGGCCCGGCAAACATCGCTTCCAATAATACTACCGCGCCTATAGCAAGGCCTGCGGTTATTCCTTTTTCTTTTGAGTCGGTAGAGATGTTGATGATAACAAGCATCAGCAAAAATGTAAGAATGATTTCAAGTATGAATGATTGCATCGGCGGGCCTGCCGGCAGGGTTGTCCCCAGAGTTGTGTGTTCCGGGAAAAGCATTTTCAACATTCCGCTGGCTGCAAATGCGCCGATTAGCTGGCTTACGATATAGGGAAATACTTCCCTGCCAGGAAATCGTCCGGCAACCCAGAATGCCGCAGTTACGGCCGGGTTAATGTGAGCGCCGGAAATATCGCCAAAGGTGTAGACCATTGCTAAAATGATCAACCCGAATGTTACCGCAATACCGCTATGTGTTACCATTCCCCCGCTTATGTCATTTATAATAATTGCGCCAGTCCCGCAGAAGACAAGCCCAAATGTCCCGATAAGTTCCGACAGATATCTTTTCATTTCAGTTAAGCTCCCCCATACAGTCCTGAAGTTGCAGACAATTTCCTCTATCATGCACTGGTATCAATAGGCAAGGTATTCCGTAAAAATCAATGTCTATTTTGAGGGCATTTATGCATTTATGGCCGCAGCGCCTTCGTTCCTCTTCAACAGTCTCTCAACCCTTATCATAAGCTCTTTGACATTAAACGGCTTTGTCATGTAATCATCCGCTCCGATCTCAAATCCCTGCAATCTGTCTTCCGACATAGCCTTTGCCGTGAGCATAAGCACAGGGATATTTTTTATGCCCCTCTCTTCATGGTCTTTAAGCCATCGGCAGAACTTCCATCCGTCCATCTCCGGCAGCATCAGGTCAAGGATAATAAGGTCAGGCCTGAATTCCTCCGCCTTTATCATGGCATCCAGACCGTCCAATGATGCCGCTGTTCTGTAACCCCTTCTCGTGAGGTTAAAATCTATGAGATTCAGCAGATCCAACTCATCCTCCACGATCAAAATCTTTTCTCTCTCCATATATCCTCCTTTTTTTGTAAACAGGATACACGATGAATGTTGCGGGAGTATGACGGGCAGGTGAAGATTCGGTTACAATCCCGGCAGCGTGAGTAGTTGCCGGTCTATTCTTAGGTTTAGTTTCCAAAACACCAATCATGCGTATTGCCCATAGCGCATTTTTTCTTGACATTGTTTCAATATTTCGCAATAATGCAACCATGAAACAGGTTTTTAATATGCATGCGGAAGTTTGCAAGACACTGGCAAACCCCAAAAGACTTGAGATTATTTATGCCTTAAAAGAGGGGGAGCTTTCGGTCGGGGAGTTGGTGAAAAGGCTCGGCATCCCGAAGGCAAATATCTCTCAACACCTGTCTGTGCTTAGGCAGAGAAGGGTTGTTGCATGTAGAAGGGAAGGGGTTAATATATACTACCGCATTTCTAACCCGAAGATAGTTCAAGTATGCGCGCTCATGCGCGATGTGCTGACAGAGCAGTTGATGGAAGAGGGGAGGGTTGTTAAAAAGGCAAAGGCCGGATAATTTTTTGTTCTCATGTTGCGAAGTTTATAAACTGTGTAATAATAAAAAAGGACGAAAGGAGGTTTTTTTATGGATAAGGTGACAATTGTTCTTCAGGATGCGCCGTATGGAAATGAAAAGGTCTGGAATGCCCTCAGGTTAAGCGAGGCGCTTATATCTGTCGGCATGAGTGTGAGGATTTTTCTCTACGGTGACAGCGTTATATCTGCAAAGAAAGGGCAGGTTACACCAACCGGTTTCTATAATATAGCTGATATGATGGCAGGGCTTATTAAAAGGGGAACTGAGGTCAGAGCATGTCTTACCTGCGCTAAGGCAAGAGGCGTCAAGGATGAGGATTTTATTGAAGGCGCTGTTATCGGCAAAACTCTGGATTTAGCCCATTGGGTTAAAGATAGCGAGAAGGTGATGGTATTTTGAGTTGTGAGCAAATTTTCTCCACAAGAGTATGATGCTTGGTACGAAACCCCGCTGGGCAGTCTTTCTGACAGATTGGAAAAAGAGGCTATATTTGCGCTCTTCAAGTCTAAAGGGCCTGTTTTAGATGTTGGCTGCGGCACAGGAAATTACACGTTGGAGATTGCAAGGCGCGGCGCAAAGGCTGTGGGTATTGATTTGTCGTTTGATATGGCCATTTTTGCAAAGACTCAGGCTGAAAGAGAAGGATTGAAGACGCATTTTGTTGTCGGAAGGATTGAGGCCATGCCGTTTAAGAAAGATGTCTTTGATGGTGTTTTAGGGGCGACAGCGCTCTGTTTTATATCCAATGCCGAAACAGCGATTGTTGAGATAAACAGAGTTATGAAAAAAGGCGGATTGGTTATTTTAGGAGAGCTTAATAGATTTAGCTACTGGGCATTATTACGGAGGATGAAGGGTTTATTTAAGAAATCAAGCTACAGAGGGGCAAGATTTTTCAGTTTACGAAAACTTAAGGGGCTGCTGGAACAAGCTGGATTCAAGGATTTAAAATGGTCATCATGCATTTATTTCCATCCGGTAGATTCAGAAATATTTTTAAGGTGGTGGAGATTTTTTGAGAAAATGGGCGGCACGTTATTCCCAAAGAACGGGGCATTTATTGTTATGTCAGGAACGAAATAAGGAGGATAGTATGGGCAAAAAAATATTTCTGGTATTCTTTGTGGTGATTGGCATATCAGCGCCTGCCTTTGCTGATGAGGCAGTGGATAAAAGGTCAAAAGCTAGAGCTATCGCTGATGAGATTATCAATATGCGCAGCAGTCTGGCCAGAACATTTATAAAGCCAGATATGGAGATTACTGAAGAAACTTTTAAGAGTGTCTGCGGTGCGGTTGGAAAGAGGATGAAAGACCTATCAGAGAAGGAAGGGGTTAAGATACGGCATGCGACGACAAAGAATAGAAATCCCATGAATGCGGCAACTCTTGAAGAGATTGAGGTTCTTGCAAAATTTAACAAAGATAGAAACCTGAAAGAAATATCCGGGGCAATTGAAGAAGGAGGAAAGAAATACTACCGTTTCGAAAAACCCATCTTTGTTGAAGAGACGTGCCTTGCATGTCATGGTCAAAAAGACAAAAGGCCAAAGTTTATAGTTGATAAATATCCCGATGACAAGGCGTATGATTTTAAGGTTGGAGATTTGCGCGGCATGATTTCTGCTATGGCGCCTGTTGACGAAGGGGTAAAATAATGGACTGGCGAGATATAGTTATTGCTGTGTTGGTTGTCGTTGCAGTGTTCTGGTTTTTCAGGAAGCCTGGCGGCACCTGAGGGATTGACCAAAAGTAGCCGGTCCGGCTGCTAAAAGATGGGATGTGAGAGGTAAGCGGATAAATATAAAGGTTGCACTGTAAAGTGCAAATCCTGCCTTATTCTTCTCCCCTTTGGGGATTGGGGAGAGGAAAAGGTGGGCTGGTGTCCTATGATGATGTTTTTAAAGT
>CAZVZI010000201.1:0-4080 GCA_964631455.1 uncultured Thermodesulfobacteriota bacterium
GACTCCGTAAACCATTGATTCTTTAATCAAAGGATGCCGGTTGAGCGTTGATTCTACCTCAAAAGCAAAAACCTTCATGCCTGCAAAGTTGATTACATCTTTATCGCGTCCGAGAATGGTTAAGTATCCGTCTTCATCAATCCTTCCCAAATCTCCGGTCTTGAACCACCCGTCTTTTAATATGCTGTCGCGGCTTTGCCACGGTGAAAAATAGGCATCAAGCATGCCCTTGCCTTTTATATAAATCTCCCCCATCCCGTTAACATCCTTATTGCGTATATCCACCTTATAATCCGGCAAAACCTTTCCTACCGTGCCCATGCTTGCTTTGTCATCGGACAGTTTTATAAAAGGAAGCCCAACCTCCATTATTCCGTAAGCCTCGGTCAGTTCAAGGCCAAACTTCGAACAAAATACATGGGCGATGTTGTCAGGGAGTTTCATGGCAGTGGAGATTGCCAAACGCACCCCTTTCATTGATTCGGAGGAAAGGGCATCAGAGCGGGATAATAAATTATAGTGAAATGGCGAGGCATATATAAAAGTTCCATTATGCCCTATTATTCCTTGTATCAACGATTCAGGGAAGAGTTTTCCGCAGAGGACAATGGTTGATGCGCGGCGCAGGAAGAGAAGGATAGTCGCCACAAAATGAAAGCTCATGGACAGAACCCATAAAATCGTGTCGTCATGGGTTATTTTAAGCCCCATATCTGCCGCATCTGTCCTTTCTATAATAGCCTCATGCGACAAAACGATCCCCTTGCTTCTTCCTGTTGTTCCTGAGCTAAATCGTATAAATGCTGGATTTATCGTATAATATTCTTTGTGCGGCTCATCTATATTTTCCCTCTCCAACAAATAAAGTTCCTTGCTCTTCAACCCTTTTACCTGAAGACCTTGAGCGCCCTCATGGGCGTATGCCCCATTTTCAAATATCAGGAAATTCAAGGCCATACTGTCAATGATGGAGTTTATCTCCATCATGGTCTGTTCAGGAGAGATAGGAACAACCACAGCCGATAAAGACAAAACAGCCAGGCTTGCAGTAATGTAATCAATGCTGTCGCCGCATAGAAGGCCCACCCTGTGAAACTGCCCGACTTTTTTTTCTTTAAGCATTGAAGCGAATAGCTCCGCGCAGGCTATCAACTCCCCGTAGGAGATACTGCTGCCGCCCTCAATCACCGCTGTCTTGGCGGCAAAGGCCGTTGTCTCCTCTCGTATGCTTTGAAAGATATTCACCCCGTTAGAAGCCTCCTATTTTAAAAATAATTTCCTGCCTTAAAACAAATGTCTTTTTAATAAGTAAGCTGCTAACGGGGTTTATACGGCGGATACTCTTTATAAAGTTTTCGCACCGCTATCACATATTTTACCCCGATATAAATTACCTTTAAAATCTCTCTCAACGGAAACTTGATTTTATTCAACCTGAGGGGATTCACCCTGAACGATACTCCGTACAAATCCGAGAACTGCTGATAAAATCTCCTCATCTCAAGCCGCGTTGGCAGGATAGTATGAAAGCAGTCGTAATAACGATAGGGGTCCAGGATAAAGTCATTTTTATGCTTGTGCCAAAGCTCTGTGCCCGGAGAAGGCGAATAGACCGTAAATGTGATTTCAGCGGGAGAGACATTTCTGACCTCCTGCTTCAATAATTTGAAATCCTCTTCGGTAAAATCAGGGTCAACCATGAAGCTCGCATGAAGGGTCAAACCGATTTCACGAAGGACTTCTACTGCCCGCCTGTTTATTCCTACATTTGTACGTTTATTGTATTTATTCAGTCTTTCCCCGACCATAGCCTCCAGTCCCACATACACCATGCTCAGGCCGGCCTCCTTCCAGAGTTTGAACAGTTCGGGATGCTTCACAATGGTGTCGCTTCTTGCCCAGCTTATATATTTTTTCTTTATCCCCTTCTGTATCAGGAGGGTTGCAATATCGGTCATCCGTTTTTTATTTATAAAATTTTCGTCGTCCACAAAATAGATGTGCTTTTCCTGAAGTTTTTCAATCTCATCCACCACGTCTTCAGGGGTGCGCTGCAGATATTTGCCGTTCATAATATGATGAACTACGCAAAAGGAGCAGGTAAACGGACATCCGTAAGAGGTGCGGATGGTTGCGGTGCGCGGGAATATCGTATCCACTCTCTTCTCGGCGCTTGAAGTCCACACGACAAAATATTTTGAGCGGTCTACCAGTTCCCTTCTCGGCTTGGGAATATCTTCCACTGCCGGATATGCCGGCGGCTTTGCAGCGGCCTTTACATGAAAATCAGGGTCATTAGGCGATAATACCGCATCTCCGAAATAAAGCGGCATCCCGTTTTTAAACCTTTTTGCAATTTCGCGAAAGGCGGTTCCACCTTCGCCGCGCACAATGATGTCAATACCATCTACTGCATAATCCACCGGAATAACAGTTGCGTGGATGCCGCCCACTATATTGACAATAGAGGGAAACTCTTTTTTGGCAAAGGCGGCAAGCTCCTTTATCACGCAAGCATGACTGCTGAATCCGGTGTATCCTACAATGTCAGGTTTCATTTTATGCAATTTATCCCTGAGCGCATTGAAAGGCTCTTTCTCAAAGCTTAAATCCAATATAACAACCTCGTCTTCCAACGGAATGCCTCCTGCGACAATCTCCAGTTCAAGCGGCTCCAGATGGAGAAAATATTCCATCAGGTGCCTGGACAGGGCAAGTTGCGGAAATGGTTTAACAAGCAGGACTTTCATTGTAATGCCCCCTTTTTTGATTCTTTCGTATTTTTCAGCCTAAGAGCAACATATGGATTTTCAATCAGGATAAATGCCGTTTTTTATCTTGTATGCCGCGGCAAGGCCAGCCTGCTCCCCTAATGCCATGCATGTCCCCATAACCCGTGTGGAGCCGAGCGCCTCGCTGGAAACAGAGATGCAGCGGCCTGCGCAAAGAAGGTTAGATATTCCCCTGACCTTGAGGCAGCGAAAAGGTATCTCGTAATAATCGCCGTGTTTGACATACCTGTAAACCGTTCCTTTATCCTTATCCCATATCTCTATTGGCCATGAATTCTTCACAACGCCATCGTCAAATTTTCTGGCGTTGATTACATCTTCTTCCGTTAATGTGTATTCCCCGCATACCCTGCGCCCTTCCCTGTCCATAACCCTCATTGAAGTTTCTGCAATATGAGAGCCTTTAAAGGCAGGGATAACGTCCGCCAGATAGCGGTGCATAATGGAAGCGCCTTGTTTAGCCTTTTTCCCCCGCTCAATATCATCAGCGCCGTCTACGCTCATCTTTAAATACCCTTCGCCTGATGTGTCTCCTGGAGTAAATGCGGTAAACTTCATATGGTGCGGCAATACGCCTTCCCTCACCCCTTGGGCCAGATAATAAGGAACCTTGATGGCAAGGGTTTCATCCATGCCTGCCATGCCTTTTATCTGAACCGTATAACCGGCCAGTTGAATCTTTTCCGGCATAGACAGCTCAAAAGGCGCCCCTGCCATTGCAGATACAGCCCCGCTTCCGGAGCAATCAATCACAACCTTTGGGAGTATTCTGCGCATGGAACCCGAACGGTTAATCATCACCTCTGTTATCTCTGTACCTTTCCCGTTTAAAGACATAACGGGACAAGTTTTTTCAACGGAAACTATTGTTGTGTTTCGCAAAACAGTTAAATCCGGTTCATTGTAACACAAGGAATTTAAAACTGACAAAAGGTCTTCCCTTGAATATGGGAGGACATAAACAAGCCCCATCTTTTTAATCGTCTTTTGAGGGGACAGCTTATTTAAAAGCGCGGCTATCTCGCTCGTAATCCCCTGATTTAATGTTCCGGTTGGTAAGGCATCGCCGTTTAGGTACAAACCGCAGATATACTGAAACAATCCTGAATACCCGATTCCGCCCAGAAAACCGTCTTTTTCTGTTAGGAGCGTAGAAACGCCGCTGCGCGCCGCTGCCATGGCAGCCGACACCCCTGATACGCCGCCGCCTGCGACAACAATGTCATAAGAACTATTCATTGAGCTATTCATTGAACCATTCAGTCGTATCTGAAAAGCAGAGAATTTT
>CAZVZI010000202.1:0-4079 GCA_964631455.1 uncultured Thermodesulfobacteriota bacterium
GCTCAGGATTTAAACAAGCCGGCAGAGGAGCGAGAAGCAAAGGCTGTTGAGATGGCGGTGCGTTATGTAATAGAGGGATATAAATGATAAAGGCAATGAGCAAGGTGCAGCTTATCGGCTCAAAAGGGATGCTTGATGAAGTAATCAGGACGCTTCATAACCTTGGCATTGTTCATATAGAGAGCATACCCGCAAGGATTGTCTTTGAAGATTCATATATGAGGAGGATGCCTGTTGAGAAAGAAAAGGCCCTGCTTAAGGAACGGCTTGAAAGAATAGCGGGCAGGTTGAAGGGGATATATCTCCTTCTGCCTCCATCCGGAATTGAAAGAGGAGACGGCTTCGTAATCGCCGACATTACATCCGACGCCTTTATGCATGAAGTGGATGGATTGGAAAAAGAGGTCAGGGGGCTCCATGCTGAAAAGGCGGAGCTTACGGAGGAGATTTCATCTATTGCGAGGTATGAAAAGATATTAAAAGGCATTGCGCCGCTTGTGGCAAAATTAAAGGGGCTCAATAATTTTGAGACAATCGGCATTACAATTGAGCGGGGCAAAGAAGATATTATACCTTTGCTTGAAAATGAGATAAGCCGTATTACAGAAGCAAGGTATCAGTTCTTTATAAAAGATATAGATAAAGATATAATCGGCATTGTCATTGCCTATCCGCGGCAGTATGATACGAGGGTAAGGGCGCTCATCTCCACAGAGGCCATATCGGAGATAAAGCTCCCGCAGAGATATATTGACATGACGCTCTTTGATGCGCTCAAGAATATGATAAAAAGGAGAGAGGAAATACCGCTTCTTGTAAGAGATATTGACAATAAATTAAAGGAGTTGTCAGAGAAATGGCATGGAAAACTTAAAGGTCTTATGGAACTATTGCGGGACACCCTTGATGAATTCAAAGTTCTTGCATACTGCGGCCATACGAGGTTTGCATTTGTCATTGCCGGATGGATTCCAAAAGACGAATATAATACGCTTTCCAATGCCGTTACAGAGAAATTTGGGGACAAGGTCATGGTTCGGGAGCTCGGAGTAAGAGAAGATGAGGTGGATTTGATACCTGTTTATATAAAGAACCCGAAATTTTTAAGGCCGTTTGAAATATTTATCAATATCCTGCCGCCGCCTAAATATGGCTCAATAGACCCGACGCCGTACCTTGCGCTCTTCTTTCCGACTTTTTTCGGCCTTATGCTGGGAGATATAGGCTACGGCAGCATACTTTTCATTGCCAGCATTTATATGAAAAGGAGATTTAAAGAGCGAGATTTTATCGCCAACCTTGCCTCTGTTTTTACAATATCAAGTGTTTTTGCAATTGTCTTCGGCGTGCTCTTTGGGGAGTTTTTCGGCGATCTGGGAGAAAGGCTCGGCATTTTACATCCTATAATCTTTGACAGAATAAAGACGTTGAAGGTGTTTTTGATGCTGGCAATCGGAATAGGTCTGGGCCATGTAATCCTTGGGTTTTTGCTTGCAATAACAAATTATATCCACCGGGGCAAGGCCAGACAGGCTGCGGCAAAGGCGTCCACATTAATATTGATGCTTGCTTTTATTATTATACTTGCAGTTCTGGCGGAGTATCTCCCAAAGGAGTTAATGACTCCCGGCGCAGTGATTATGACAGCGGCTCTGATTATCCTCATACTGCTTGAAGGGATCATTGGGCCATTGGAGGTAATAAAGGCGCTTGGCAACATCCTTTCGTATGCCCGTATCATGGCTATAGGAACGGCGTCTGTGGTATTGGCCATTGTGGCGAATAAGTTGGGCGGATTGGCAGGCAATGTTATCCTCGGCATCCTTATAGCAGCCATAATCCACACCATAAACATATTTCTCGGCATTCTCGGTCCGACCATACATTCGTTGAGGCTCCATTACGTGGAATTTTTCAGCAAGTTTTATGAGACAGGCGGAAGGAGATACGAACCGTTTAAGAAAACAGGAAAGTAAAATTCAAAACTCAAAATTCAAATCTCAAAACTATAACTCAAAACCGTAAAACTTTTTAAACGGTTTTTACATTACTTTTGACTTTTGCGTTTTGACTTTTGAGTTATTTTTTTAATGGCGGTGTTTTATGGAAAAAGGTCTTATTGCATTGGCTGCTGCCATGGCTATAGCAATCCCTGCGCTGGCAACCGCATGGGCGCAGAGCAAGATAGGCTCTGCCGGAGCCGGGGCTGTGGCGGAAAAACCGGAGCTGACAGGCACAATAATTATCTTTATGGCTATTCCTGAAACCATGGTAATACTCGGTTTTGTTATAGCCTATCTGATTCTGTCTTAGAGGCTCAATCCTAAAGGATTGAGTTACAGGGTAGCTCAAGGCTTTAGCCTTGAGTATTGTCAAAGGTGCACAAATGGCTGAAAAAGAATTATTAAAGACGCTTGAGGAGGACACAAGGCAGGAGTGCGCCTCCATAATAGAGGATGCTCAAAAGGAGTCGGACGGCATTATAAAAAAAGCTGTGGAAGAGTTGGAAAGGATGAAGAAAGAAAGGCTTGAACAGGCAAAGGCTTCTCTGCAAGAGGAAAGGATAAGAAGACTGGCTGATGCGAGATTGCATGCCAACGAGGTTATCCTGAGGCAAAGGCAGCTTGCCGTAACAAAGGTTTTGGATGGCGCTGGCGGAAAATTGAAGGAATTTCGGAAGGAAAAAGAGTATCCCGACATACTGAAAAGGCTTTTCATGGAGGCTGTTGCGGAGTGGCGCAGCAAAATGGCAGTTGTTTCCGGGGACAGCAAGGCTAAAATCATAATGTCAAAACAAGATGTTCCTCTTATAAAGGATGCAATCAATAAAAGCGGCTATGACATTGTAACTGACGGGGCAGAAGATATGCCGCCCGGCATTATTATCGCAAGCAGGGATGAAAAATTTAAGGTGGTCAACACCTTGCGAGCAAGATTAGAAATGGCAAGGCCTCCGCTTGTTTCAATGATCGGCAAGATGCTTTTTGCAGAAAAATGGACTTAAGCTATCTAAACGCCAGAATAAAGGCATGGAAGGGCGAGTTATTAACTCGAGCGGCCTATGATAAACTGATTGGCGCAGAAGGCATTCAGGCTCTTTTATATTGCTTAAAAGATACCGTCTACGCGATGGATATAGAGAGCGCCGCAGCAAGGTATAAAAATGAAACAGAGATTCTGGAAGGCGCATTCAGAAGAAATCTTGCAAGGGTATTTAAGCAGGTGTGGGATTATTCTCCTGAGGATGCAAGGATTCTTATGTGGGCAGTATTTTCTATATGGGAGGCCTACGACTTAAAGGCTATAGCAAGGGCCCGGATAAACGGGATTTCGCCGGAAGACAGCATATCTGTTCTTATCCCGGCAGGCGAGATGGACGAGTCTGCATTGAAGGAATTGAACCAACAGAAGGATGTGCAGGAAGTGGCAAAGCTCCTTCATACATGGAGAAGCCCGTATGCAAGGCCGCTCAAAGACGCAATAGAACAGTATCGGAGAGAAAGAGACCTTATAATCATTGAGCTTGCGCTGGACCGTTTTGTCCATAAGCGCTCTCTTTCTGCGGTAGCGGGAAATGAGCTGAACAAAAAAATAATTGAACGGTTTATAAGACAAAGGATAGACAGCATAAACATATCGACGCTTTTAAAGCTGGCCGGGGAAGGGCTATCCCCTGCCGGAGCCGCCGGTTATTTCCTTGAAGGCGGCGAAAGGATTAATAATGACCGGTTTTTACAGCTTTCAGCGGGCAAAGATAAAAAAACAGTCCTGCAAGGGCTTGCAGATTCGGTTAAAGACAGCCGTTGGAAAAAAGCAATCGGCGCAGCAGACCATGATGAAGCATTTTTTCTGGAAGAACAGCTTGAGGAATTGACGAGAAAGGAGATGTGCAGACTTGCTCTCATAGAGCCGCTGAGCATCGCCCTTGCCGTCTGTTTTGTTTATAAAAAGATACGGGAGATAAAAAACCTGAGAATCATTGCCAGGGCAAAGATTTTTGATGTGCCGGCGATTGAGGTAAAGAGGTTTATATTATGAAGGTTTCTATCGCAACGCTCGGCTGTAAATCAAATCAATAT
>CAZVZI010000203.1:0-3200 GCA_964631455.1 uncultured Thermodesulfobacteriota bacterium
TTTACGTTTATAGATGAGTCAATGGAAGAGATTGAAAGCAAACTCAAGGAGATTTCAAAAAAAACAGGCGTAAAGGATGTAAGAAACCTGCCTACGGTAAGATTCTTCAAAATCAGGGTTGATTTTGATATGGAGAAATGACGGCATGAAATAGATGCTCACCTACAAGGTCGTTGAAATAAACACGGTAACCGATGAGGAATTGGAATCTGTTATAAACGAGTGGATAAGACAAGGCTGGTCTTTGGAAGGCATTCACTTTGCCATGAGAGAGGCATCAAAGAGGCCGGCAATGGCGTTTGTCCTTTTTACGAGGGAAGGCGATAAGTGAAAACGCTTTGCTTTTTTATATTCTAAACATCCGCCCTATTTTTCTCTGTGAGGCCCATCCATGTTTTCATCAAACAATCTTTTGAATTCTCTGTGACAATCACGAAAGGCATTGAGTATTACCGGGTCAATGCGCTCTTTTAATTTATTGGTTATTATATCGCAGGCGGTATTATGGTCCATATGCTCCTTGTATGGCCGTTTGCTTCTTATGGCATCATATATATCTGCAATATGGACGATCCTTCCAAACAGCGGAATCTCCTCTCCTTTAAGGCCGCTGGGATAACCGGAGCCGTCCCATGCCTCATGATGGGTAAGGGCTATCTCCTCCGCGGCTTGCAATATGTCCGAATCCGAATCTCTTAGGATACTGGCTCCGATAGTGGTGTGCGTTTTCATTATTTCAAATTCCCCTTCGGTCAATTTGCCGGGTTTGAGGAGTATGCTATCTGGTATGCCGACCTTGCCCACATCGTGCATAGGGCTTGCAAAAAACAATGTTTCGATTATTGATTCATCAAGTTTCAGATACCGGGCTATGGTCTGCGAATAAAGACTTATCCTTCTTATATGTTCGCCGGTCTCTTTGTCTCTATATTCGGCGGCAAGGGTTAAGCGGTATATGGTTTCAGTATAGCCGTGCTGTATTTTTTCAAATGCCTCTTGGAGCTGCCGGCTTTTATCAATAACCTCTCCTTCCAGCATTTTGGAGTGTTCCATAAGAAAATTATCATATTGTTTCATCTTGAGAATATTCCTGACCCTGATGCGAAACTCGGTTTCATCAATCGGCTTGGACAAAAATTCATCCGCTCCCTGTTCCAGTCCGGTAACTCTGGATTCTCTGTCCGAGAGCGAGGTGACCATCAAAACAGGTATGTGCGAAAAAAGGGGATCCTGTTTCAACCTCTTTGCCACTTCAAATCCATCCATGCCGGGCATAATTACATCCGTAATAATCAGGTCGGGACGATAGCCCTTGACCTTTTCTATCAACTCAAGGCCGTTTTCAACACACAGATGTTCGTAGCCGAGATTGCTTAAGAGGTCGGAATAAATCCTGAGATAGAACTTATCGTCGTCCGCTACCAGTATTCTGGGTTTTTTGCCTGTTTTGAGCAGAGGTAACGAGGTTTTTTCCTCGCCTTCCTGGGATTGTTGCGTTAATTCCGGCATTGTTTTCATGCTTTTGCCCTCGCCGCGCCTTGGAGCAAGAAAAGTATAGCAGAAGATATTATTTCCTGCAGCGCAAGCCTTAATTTGTTCCGTGCGGTTGTTTGAGAAAACTATCCGCCAAAGCGCTTGTTATGAAAACTGACATAATTCAGCATCAACCCTGCTGCAAGATAGCCTGCAAAGAGCGTTACAGGCGCGGATGAATTTATCTGCCACGGGAGGAAAAGGCCGCCGTTGTCCAACGGTGAGTGGATAATGCCGAAGAGAGAAAGGATTGCTGCGGCAAAGAAATAGAATGCAGCGGTGTGGAGTTTGTGGTCTATGATATAGGCAATGGCCGCGCCCCAGAGCATGGAAGATATGATGAAGCCGTTGGCTAAAATCACGATAGAGTGATATGTCTCGGCAAATCCGCCTGTCAGATCAGCAGCAGTTTTTCCAAGATTTCCCAAAAGCGACCCGATCTCTATCAAAAGCAAATCCGCAATCACAGGCACAAAGGCAAATGCAATCGCTTTTGCATGTTTGTGCGGCGTCGCCTCAAATGCCTGGGCCGTTATCTCCATGCCTATAAAAACAAGGATGGGTGCAACCGCTGCCTTTGGAAGAAGGTTTACAAAAAACGAGAGGTAGCCGATAAGCCCACCGATGCCGATAAATAAGGCTGTGGCAAAGGTATATCCCGCGCGTCCGCCCATGTCCTTGTATGCGGGATGGCCTATGTAAGGCGTTGACTGAGCGACCCCTCCGCACATCCCTGCAATGATTGTGGCAATGCCGTCGGTTAATATAATGTCTCTGGTATTGTATTCATCTCCTGCGACTGCCGCGCTTTCAGTCACATCCACTCCGCCAACGATTACGGCAATGGCAAAAGGTATGGCTACAGGCAGATATTGGAGCGCATATGAAAAACCTTCAACAAAACCCAGCGTGGGCAAAGGAAATGAAAAAGTAAAGTTAGCCGAATCGGAGAGGTGTAGTTTCTCCGCAGGGATGACTCCCATAGCATAGAGGAGATAAAATATTATTGTTCCAAACCCGACTGCCGCCAGTGCGCCCGGGATTTTAAACGGGAACCTCACCTTTGCAATAAGCGTCATAAGGATTATGCCGAAGGAGACAAAGCCGACAACAGGATTTGCAAATACCTCAAGGGAAGGGAGAAACGCAATGAGCGCCAAGGCAACTGCCGCTATTGAGCCAAGAAGCCCTGCGCGCGGCACATTTCGTCTTATGGACGGCCCTATCCATGCGCCGATAATTTTTATCACGCCCATTGCAACAACCACGGCCATTGCTATCTTCCATGAGAGCATCGCGTCCTTTGTGGCGAGAAACGCAGGGCCTATAACGCCGAATGTAAGGCCAAAGGTGGAAGGGGTATCAAGCCCCAAAGGCATAGCAGTTACATCATCTCTGCCTGTTTTTTTTGCAAGCCGTATTGCCATATAAGTGAAAACCATATCGCCGATCAAAACGCCTATAGCGGTTCCCGGAATCATCTTGAAAAGCACAATGTCGGCCGGGAATTGAAACACGCCGATGAGTATGCCGGCCATAATGACCAGATCGCTCATGTTGTCGCCCATGAGTCCGAAAAATGCGTTTATATCGCCGAGACGAAACCAACGGTATGCAGTTTTTCGCATAATAAATCTTTCTTTGCTCCTTATTTTTTCGGCGCCTTT
>CAZVZI010000203.1:3210-4035 GCA_964631455.1 uncultured Thermodesulfobacteriota bacterium
ACCTGTCAATCCCAATATCTGTAAGCGGGTGCCTGGACAACTGCTCTATGACCTTGAATGGTATGGTGGCCACATGCGCGCCCGTGAGCGCGGCGTCAACCACATGCAGCGGATGCCTTATGCTGGCGACAATAACCTCTGTTGCGAAATCGTAATTTTCATAAATGGTCATAATCTGGTCAATCAGTTCCATGCCGTTCTGCGAAATATCATCTAATCTGCCTACAAACGGGCTTGCGTAGGTTGCGCCTGCCTTTGCAGCCATAAGCGCCTGCGTGGGCGAGAATACCAGTGTCACATTGGTCTTTATGCCTTCCTTTGCAACGACCTTAACAGCCTTGAGCCCCTCAAGGGTCATGGGTATTTTTACAACTATGTTTTTATGAATTTTGATTAGCTCTCTTGCTTCTTTAATCATGCCATCCGCATCAAGGCTTACGGCCTCTGCGCTTATTGGGCCGTCCACGATGGAGCAAATCTCCTTGATAAGGTCTTTAAAGTCTCTCCCCTCTTTGGACACAAGAGACGGGTTTGTGGTTACACCGTCCACAAGCCCCCATTCATTTGCCTTTTTAATCTCTTGAATATTTGCAGTATCAATAAAAAATTTCATGCTTACCCCCTTATGATTTTCTTGACTTACTACGCTGTTGAGTATAAATTAAATGAGAAAAAATATCAAACCTAAAGGTTTGAGTTACCGATGTAACTCAAGGCTTCAGCCTTGATGTAGTTTCTTGCCGAAGTGGCGGAATGGCAGACGCGCTAGATTCAGGTTCTAGTGGGTGAAAGCCTGTGGGGGTTCGAGTCCCCCCTTCGGCACCA
>CAZVZI010000204.1:0-1230 GCA_964631455.1 uncultured Thermodesulfobacteriota bacterium
TCGTTTAATTCCTGAATTGCATTGCTTTTTAATCTTACAATCTCTCGTGCATATTTATATAATACCTCGCCAGCCTTTGTTGGAAGCACATTTCTACCAAGACGGTCAAGCAGTTGAATACCGACCTCATCCTCAAGCGCCTTTATGTGGTTGCTTATCGTTGGCTGCGTCAAAAACAGCTCATCAGCAGCCTTTGAAAAGCTCTTCAACTCAACGACCTTGCAGAAGATTTCGAGAAACTTAAGTTCCATATTTAACTGATTACCCAGACTTTTAGAATACGATTACACAGATTTAAAAGCCAACTTTTGGTCTGAGTGTCTTAATAATCTGTGTAATCTTTTTTTATAATCTGTGCAATCAAGATATATTACCCTCTCGGATGACTCTTTTTATGAATTGATTTAAGTTGCTCTGTCTTCACATGGGTATAAATCTGCGTGGTTGATATATCAGCATGGCCGAGCATTGTCTGTATAGCCCGCAAATCCGCCCCTCTTTCCAGCAGGTGCGTTGCAAAGGAGTGGCGGAGGGCGTGAGGTTTTACCTTGTTTTTTGAAATCCCTGCAAGCAAGGCATATCTTTTTATGAGCGCCCAGAATGCCTGCCTTGTCAGCCTTTTGCTCCTTGAGGTTACAAAAAGATATTCGCTCTTTCTGTGTTTTAGAAGCATTGGTCTTGATGAGTCAAGATATTTTCGGATGCATGATATTGCATTTTCGCCGAGAGGCACAATCCTTTCTTTAGAACCTTTGCCGTAGGCAACAATGTATCCTGTTTGCAGGTTTAAATCATTCAACTTTATGGAAACCAGCTCGGAGACACGCATGCCTGTTGCATAGAGCGTTTCAAGCATTGTCTTGTCTCTTAAGCCCAGATTGTTTTCTGCCTTTGGCGCCTCCAGCAGCCTGTTAACCTCATCAATGCTTAACACCTCCGGAAGCCTTGCCGCAAGTTTCGGCATGTCAATATTTGCGGTGGGCGCGTTGGATATATGGCCATTCTTCATGAGGAATTTATAAAACATCCTTACGGCAATAAGATTCCTCGTATAAGACCTTGCTGAAATGCCGTTTTCCTTGAGATTAGACAGGAAAGAAAATATATGAGAGGGACCGGCTTGAAACAGCGATACTCCTCCGGATTTCAAAAACACAATGTATTTAATGATGTCCCTGCTGTATGCCTCAATGGTATTTTTAGAAAGGCCCTTTTCAACGGTTAGGTAAT
>CAZVZI010000204.1:1251-4031 GCA_964631455.1 uncultured Thermodesulfobacteriota bacterium
CAGCAGTTTGTCTGCATCTTCCATTAAAAATACACCATGCTCTCTTTCTTGAACTCCTGCAAGCTGAAGAGCAGCTTATACTCTTTTATCCCTGTTGCCTCTGAAATCTTTTTGGCCACCTCATAACAGTCTTCTTTTGTGCGTCCGTGTATCATGGTAAAAAGATTGTATGGCCAGCCTTCAAAGCTCGGCCTTTCATAGCAGTGGCTTACCTCTTTAAAAGTCGCCATGATTTTTCCGACCCGTTCTTTATCGGCATCCGGCACAATCCATACGCCCATGCCATTGGCGGTTATTCCGGCCTTTCTATGGCGGATTGCGGCGCCAAACCGCCTGATGTAGCCTTTTTCCAGAAAATCATTGGCCTTTTCTATAAATTCATCTTCGGATATGCCGATCTTTTTGGCAAGTTTTTCAAAAGGCCTCGGCTCCAACGGAATATCATCTTGAATTGCAGAACAGATTGCCCTTTCTACATCAGTCATTGTCTTTTTGCTCATGAATTATAACCTCCGGAGGTGTAATCGCATTTACCATACCATAAAGACCAAAGGGTGGCAAGCTAAAGGCTGGTTTTAGATTGTAGAATTTGTAAACTATTTGTGGTTTTAGTGGTTTGCGGCGAGAATTTGGGCAATGAGGGTTGGGCATTCTATTTTCGGATAATTTCAACAATAGATTCTATAACTTCTGAAACCTTTGCGTTTTTCAGACTGCCGACTTTATACAAGACAATATGAGTATCGGCTGTGAATATGCGATTGGGTCTTAAATTGCTTTGCTGCTTTAATCCTCCTGTCTCAAAATCATTATCATTAACTGCAATTGCATATTTATCCTTAATAGTTTGGCTGGTTATCTGACAAAGGATTAAATCATCTCCATCCAGTGCGCTTATAACAAGCGCAGGGCGTCTTTTTGATTGGGAAAGGTCAGAAAATGGAAAAGGGACTACAACCACATCGCCTTTCACAAATTTTGCCATGCTTCATCCTCTTCACTTCTGAGCCAATCTTTTTCAAGAGAGGACTCGCTTGCAACAGCAGTGGCAATTCCCTCTCTGATTATCTTTGCTTTAAGAAAATGAACAAAATCTAATACCTCATTAAGAAGAGGTTCCGGAACCTGCTCGATTTCATTTATAAGCAACTCTTTTGTGCTCATGTTCTTCCTCCCATGAATAGTGTAATCAAGGCTAAAGCCTTGAGTTACAATATGTGGTAACTCAAACCTTTAGGTTTGAGGTTATTCAATATCTCCTATGTTTAAATCGTTTTAATTCTACCCCTTTCCCTCCACAATTGCAATCTTCTGTTTTTTGTGCTTTTAGATAATGTGCCCGTCCCCTGCTTGTGAAGACAAAGACAACCCTGCTCTCTTAGCAATTGTCCAATGGGTTCAAATTACATTCAATGGAAATAGGGAAATATTTAATGGTATCTGTCCCTATTTTCCCCCTACGCTCTCCTCCGCCTAATCAGGCAATTTCTTTTTGCTCCAGCGAGCAAAGTTATCTGCTTGGAGCAGACACTTCCGATACATATCCGTGTCTCCGTTATGCAGGCGTATCATTTCTGCATAAAGACGGATTACTGGTTCAGCCAGCCTATCTTGAGCTCGGAATAGGAATACCGGTTCGTCATGAGGTATCCGGATGTTTAATGGTATCTGTCCCTATTTCCCAGTTGAAAATCATAGAAATGTCCTTTTGTGTTTTAAAGTATAATTAACTGTTCGTCTTTAGTTGTCGACTGTTCATTTTTAGTTATCAGCCCTATGACATTAAAATATTTTTTAAAATCCGTTTGTTGGTAATTTTCGGCAATAGCTACTTTAAGCAATGTTAATGCATTGCTGAGTCGAATAAGCAATCTTACATGGCTGTTATCATAAATAATGAGTTCATATTTATCAGCGTTGCTCTTGAAATGTGGTTCGTTTAATTTCTTACTTTTTTTAATAATAGCTTCTAAAATGATAGGAACCCATTCTTTTTCAGGCGAATGCCCATCCCATCCCTTCTCGGTTAACCTCTCTCCTTTTTCGCGCAATGCTTTTTTAACTTCTTCCCGCTGTACCTTTTTATCTTTTTCGGTTCCGCTAATATTGAATAAAGGAAGAATCTCCAGCATTGTTCCTTCTGGTCTTTTTTCCAATTCTGTCGCTGCCATCTGAAAGTTTTCCGTTGCCGCGTCGGTTATTTCTAATGCAATTGTTTCGTTATCCATAATAATAAGAAAATCGGGGGATTCACCTTTCTTAATCCTCATTGGAAATCTTAAAAGCTTTTTTTTATAAAGGCTTTCGAGATAAATTTTAAGGCAATACCTTTCCCTGTGTTTTGATGTTCTGCCTTCTGTTCTTCCGGGAACAGAATCATTTATATAGGAAAGTTTATTGATGAAATCAGAATCACTTTCAAAAGCCAATTCATCACCATGAACTCCAAAAAACGAAATATTATCTTTTGTTTTCATTCGCTATTCTTTCACTCCAACAACCTTTCCCAAAAACCCTTCTTTCCTGCTTTTGCTTTTAATTTTTGTATAAGTGCCGTTATTTCTTCAACTTGATCCGTATCATGAGGCTGAGCAAATTTTATAGAATTTTCAAGAGCCTCTATCGCCCCCTGATACCTTACAAGGTTATATAAGGTAATTCCTTTGTTATACCATGCGTCTGCATATCCTGGGTCTATCTCAATCGCCCTGTCATAGCAGGCTATCTCCTCCTGATGCCTGCCAAGGTTATATAAGGCATACCCTTTGAAATACCATGCT
>CAZVZI010000205.1:0-4026 GCA_964631455.1 uncultured Thermodesulfobacteriota bacterium
TGGAAGAGGGATTAAGATTTGCAATCAGAGAAGGCGGCAGGACAGTAGGCGCAGGCGTGGTAACGAAGATAATAGCGTAAGACTACTATAAGTCTGATAAGACATATAAGACTTATATACTGTATTGGGAGACGACATGAGAGACATAATTACATTGGCATGCACTGACTGTAAAGATAGAAACTATACGACAACGAAAAACAAAAAGACAACACCCGACAGGCTGGAATTAAAGAAATATTGCAGGCATTGCAGGAAGCATACGGTTCATAAAGAAACGAAATAGGCCAGTAGCTCTAACGGCTAGAGCGTCGGTCTCCAAAACCGAGTGTTGGGGGTTCGAATCCCTCCTGGCCTGCCAGTTGAAAAAAAACAGTGAACTGTGGACGGTAAACAGTAAAGAAAGTCAAAACAGTTTACAGTTAACGAGGGGTAAACATGGAGCAGATTGATAAGACAAAGCAATTTATATCGGAAGCTAATCAGGAATTAAAAAGGGTAACTTGGCCTGTCAAAAAACATGTTGTGGCTTCCACATGGGTAGTTATTGCGCTGGTTCTCGTTATCTCTATCTTGCTTGGCCTTGTAGATGCAGGTTTATCAAGATTAGTAAGGCTGATATTGGGTTAGGTTATAATTATGACAAAAAAATGGTATGTAGTGCATACGTATTCAGGTTATGAAAACAAGGTAAAGGCTGCTCTTCAGGAAAGGGTGAAAAGCAACAAGATGGAAGAGTGTTTTTCCGAGATATTGGTGCCTTCAGAAAAGATTATAGGGCTGGTAAAAGGAGAAAAAAAGACCACTTCCAGAAAATTTTTCCCCGGCTATATTCTGGTGAATATGGAGCTGAATGAAAGCACATGGCATCTTGTGAAGGATACCCCAAAGGTGACCGGTTTTGTCGGCGGAACAACAACCCCTCCGGCAATATCTGACGAAGAGGTTAAAAAGATAACGCGTCAGATGGAAGAGGGGGCAGTAAGGCCAAAACCAAAGGTTCTCTTTGACAGGGGCGAGAATGTGAGGGTCGTTGACGGCCCATTTACAAATTTTACAGGCATAGTAGATGAAGTGAAGCCGGAAAAGGGTAAACTAAAGGTTCTTGTAAGCATATTCGGCAGGGCAACGCCAGTAGAGTTGGATTTTGTACAAGTGGAAAAGGCGTAAAGGTGGGCAATAGGCCTCCGCCTCAGGCGGAGGCGATGGGCAATAGATAAAACCATAGCCCCTATAGCCTATAACCTGTATTTTAAGGAGATAAATTATGGCTAAAAAAGTTGTTACACAGATTAAACTGCAGATTCCGGCCGGCAAGGCCAATCCGTCGCCGCCGGTTGGTCCTGCATTGGGTCAGCATGGCGTGAATATAATGGAGTTTTGCAAAACATTTAATGCCAGAACCCAGAAACAGGAAGGCATGATTATACCGGTAGTCATAACAGTGTATGCAGACAGGTCGTTTTCATTTATAACCAAGACGCCTCCTGCTTCGATACTTCTTATAAAGGCGGCAGGCATAGAAAAAGGTTCCGGCACTCCTAACAAGGATAAGGTTGGCAAGGTTACAAAGAAACAGGTCATGGAGATAGCAAAGCTAAAGATGCCGGACCTGACAGCCGCCAGTCTGGAGACTGCTGTAAAGACTATTGAAGGAACGGCAAGAAGTATGGGAATAGTGGTGGAGGGATAGATATGGGAAAAAAGTATAATGCAGCGCTTGCAAAGGTAGATACATCAAAGGAATACAGCCTTGAAGATGCGGTAAAACTTGTTCCGGAAACAGCTACCGCAAAATTTGATGAGACGGTTGATCTGGCTGTGAGGCTTGGGGTTGACACTAAACAGTCTGATCAGATGGTTAGAGGGGCTGTGGTTCTTCCTAACGGCACAGGCAAAAAGATAAGGGTTTTGGTTTTTGCCAAAGGTGAAAAGGAAAAAGAGGCAAGAGATGCAGGGGCGGATTTTGTAGGCGGAGAAGACCTTATGGAGAAGGTGTCTAAGGGTTGGCTTGATTTCGATACGATTGTGGCGACTCCTGATATTATGGGCGCAGTAGGGAAACTTGGAAAGGTTTTGGGGCCAAAGGGGCTTATGCCAAATCCAAAACTTGGCACAGTGACATTTGATGTTGCCAGGGCAGTGAAGGACGCTAAGGCAGGCAAGGTGGAGTTTAAGGTGGATAAGGGAGGCAATGTCCAGGTTCCGATAGGCAAGGTCTCTTTTGGCGCGCAAAAACTTAAAGAAAACCTGACCGCTTTGTTGGAGAATATTGTCAAGGCAAAACCCTCTACCAGCAAGGGGACTTATTTGAAGAATGTCAGCATATCAACAACAATGGGGCCCGGCGTCAGAATAAACGCAGCAGGAGTAAGAGAACTTTTTAAATAAAGGTTAAGAGGTTGAGGTTGGGGTTGAGTGATCCTCAACCTCAACTTTTTCGTATAGGTCAAAGACAGTAGGGGCGCCTTCCGGATATGGGGGCTTAATAATCCTACCGAGGCCAGAAATACAGTTAGCAGTGAACAGTAAGCAGTTATCAGTAAAAGATAAAAAGCATAATCTTTTTTAACTGATAACTGACAACTGGTAACTGATAACTGTCTTGTCAATGCCCTTCCTGTCTTTGTCCAAAAAATCTAAAGACAGAAAGGGGGGAGAAAAAAATTGATTAGGAAAGAAAAAAAGCAGCTTGTAAGCGAGCTTCAGGAGAAATTCAAGAAGGCTAAGGCTGCCTTTGTAGCTGATTACAAGGGATTGAAGGTAGAGCAGATGACTACCTTAAGAAAATCTTTAAGGGATGCGTCTGCTGAGTTTAAGGTGGTTAAAAATACCCTTGCCATGATAGCTGTAAAGGATGCCGGAGCAGAGCCTTTGAAGGACCATTTTGAAGGAACTACAGCGGTTGCTATGAGCTATGCAGACCCTGTGGCAGCAGCCAAAATACTCACTCAATTTGCCAAGGATGAGCCTAAGCTCAAACTGAGGGTTGGGCTGCTGGGCGGAAAGGTCATGAATCTGAATGAAATAAAGGCCCTTTCCGAGCTTCCGCCAAGAGAGATATTGCTGGGGAGATTTGTCGGTATGCTTAATGCGGTGCCGACAGGCTTGGTAAGAGTTTTGAGCGGAGTTCCGAGGAAATTTGTTTATACATTGGCTGCAATAAAAAACAGTAAGCAGTGAACTGTGAACAGTTTACAACTAACACTAAATAAAAAAACGGAGGTTTTAAAAAATGGCACAGATTTCAAAAGATGATGTAATAAAATATATTGAAGGTATGACAGTGCTGGAACTGGCAGAACTTGTGAAGGAGTTAGAGAACAAGTTTGGCGTGACCGCAGCAGCCCCTGTGGCTGTGGCAGCGGCCCCTGTGGCAGGCGCTGCAGCAGGCGCGCCCGCAGAGGAAAAGACAGAGTTTACTATTATCCTTAAAGCTGCCGGTGCGGATAAGATTAAGGTTATTAAAGAGGTAAGGGCAATTACAGGCCTTGGATTAAAGGAGGCAAAAGACCTTGTGGAAGGCGCTCCAAAGACAGTGAAGGAAGGTATTTCCAAGGCAGATGTCGACAATTTCAAGAAACAGCTTGAAGGCGCAGGCGCTCAAGTAGAAGTAAAATAGTGAGCTGTAAGCGGTGAGCAGTGAACAGTAGACGGTAAGCAGTAATAATAGTTTTTGTCAGCTTACTGCTAACTGCTCACTGCTTACTGCTTTTAAAAGAGGGGAGAAAGAAATGGGACATGTTTTATTAAATGGGGCAATCCTCAGGAAGGATTACTCCCGCATAGGTAAGATAGTGGATATACCTAACCTGATTGATGTCCAGAAAAAGTCATATCAACAATTTCTGCAATTAGGCGTGAAGCCTGAGG
Source organism: uncultured Thermodesulfobacteriota bacterium (assembly GCA_964631455.1). Lineage (GTDB taxonomy): Bacteria > Desulfobacterota > GWC2-55-46 > UBA9637 > UBA9637 > JACRNJ01. The sequence continues at coordinate 3,874 of CAZVZI010000205.1, forward strand.
CGCGGAGCGATATTGGCCTGCAGGGCGTGTTTAAAAGCATTTTTCCCATAAAAGATTACAGCGGCGTCGCATCGCTGGATTTTGTGAATTATATATTAGAAGACCCCAAATACAGCGTTGAGGAATGCCAGCAGCGAGGCATGACCTATGCTT
>CAZVZI010000206.1:0-3349 GCA_964631455.1 uncultured Thermodesulfobacteriota bacterium
ATTGCTGAGCTGAGTTTCAAGCGTAAAGAGCGCCCTTGTTAAAGGGATGCCTGCGGTGAATAATGTGGCCAATTGGCGGCTGAATATTATTATATCTTGCGGGGTTATAGTCTGAAAAAGCAGGTTTATATCAGGAAGTTCTATGGCCTTTTTTGCCGGTTTTACCGATATGGGGATTAATCCCATCCTGTCAATATTGGTTTCAGCGGCGGCCCTGGTCGCAGCCTCCACATTGCCGGTAACCAATGCCCCGGTCCTGTTTCTTGCCCTGTAAGAAAAGAATGGCATAGTCTTTAAGAAAGTAAGCAGTGAGCGGTGAGCAGTAAGCAGTAAATTGTTTTTGTTTTAACTGCTCACTGTTTACTGCTCACCGCTCACTGCTTTTTATTCTATCTCCTGCGTTGCCTGCAAAACCTCTTCTATGGTTGTATAGCCGTTTAAAACAGCCCTTATGCCCTCGTGTCACAGAGTCTTGAAACCGTGTTTTATTGATGCTTCCAGTATTGCGCCGGCATCGGCCTTCTCCAGTATCAATTTTCGGATGTCTTCATTTATAACAAGGGTTTCAAATATTCCCAGTCGTCCTTTAAGCCCGCTCCCCTTGCATGTAGGACAGCCCTTACCTTTGTAAAAGGGAGGCAGTTTGTCTGCGGCAGGCGCACCCAGCTCTTTAAGCAGCTGAGGGGATGGCTGATACTGCGCCTTGCAATTGGGGCATATGCCCCTTATTAGCCTCTGTCCGACAACGCAGGTGATAGCCGAAGATATAAGAAACGGCTCTATGCCCATGTCAATGAGGCGGTTTATGGTTCCAATTGCATTATTGGTATGGATGGTTGATATGACAAGATGTCCTGTGAGCGCCGCATGTATGGCAATCTCAGCAGTTTCTCTGTCCCTGATCTCTCCTATCATAACGATATCGGGATCCTGCCTGAGTATGTGCCGCAAGGCATTAGCAAAGGTTATGCCGACCTTGGGATTTACCTGAACCTGATTTATTATCTTCAATTTATATTCCACCGGATCCTCTACAGTCACAATATTTTTATCCATAGAGTTTATCATGCTTAGTATGGTGTAGGCTGTAGTTGTCTTGCCGCTTCCTGTAGGGCCGGTGAGAAGTATCATGCCGAACGGCCTTTTCACCATCTTTTTTAATATCTCTAATGTGTCAGGGAATGGGGTCAATTCATCCAGTTTCAAGATAAGCGCGCTCTTATTTAGAAGCCGCATAACAGCCTTTTCCCCGAATATGGTAGGGAGGGTGGAAAGACGTATGTCAATATCGCTGCTGCCGACCTTGATGTTAAACCTTCCGTCCTGAGGAAGCCTTTTTTCAGCGATATTCAGGCCGCCGAGTATTTTCACCCTTGACAAAACAGCAGGGTGCAGTTTAAGGGCAAGGGTGCTCATCTCATGCAGAATGCCGTCCACCCTCATCCTGACCCTTAATGTGTCCTCATCAGGCTCTATATGTATATCGCTCGCCCTTTCTGTAACAGCCTGAGATATCATAAGGTTTACGAGCTGGATAACGGACGCCTCGCCCGCTATCCTTTCAAGCTTTTCAGGCATCTCCTCTTCGCCTTTAAGAAGCTCTATCTCCGCGCCTTGAATGCGTCTGGCAATCTCTTCCATCGACCCTGCTGCGCCGTAATACTGGTCAATAGCCTTTTGAATATCCCGTTCTGTGGCTACAGAAGGCAATATCTGATAACCGCTCACCTTTTTAAGGTCATCAGTCGCAAAGACATCCAAGGGGTCAAACATAGCTACCTTTATCGCATTTCCCTGTTTTGCAAACGGGATAACCTTATATCTTCTGGCCAATGCCTCGGGTATAAGTTTAATAACCTGAGGCTCTATAATTACGCTGCTTAGCGGCGCATACGGGATGTTAAATTGATGGGCAAGCGCCTGCGCAATCCCTTCCTCGGTCACAATACCCATGTTCACCAACGTTCTGCCGAGTCTGGCGCCGGTTCTCTTGCTTACATCGAGGGCCTCTTCAAGCTGCGCGCCTGTAATGAGGCCTGCGTCAACAAGAATTTCGCCTATCTTTTTAACCTTTCTTATTACAGCCATAAGATTCCTTTAAAATGCCGGCCTATAGGGTTTACCTTGTGCCTATTGACCATTGCCTGTCATTAAACTTATACCGCTTATGCTATTTTGTCAAACAAAAAAGGCTTCATCAATCTGTTGATGATTTTCTTGTCTTTTTCTGATATTCTTTACCTAAATTTTTAGTTTAATTTTTATGCCCTCATCCGTAGAAATATCAAACCTCATCAAAAAATACGGCAGTCTTGCCGCGCTCAATGGTGTTTCATTTGCTATTGAAAAAGGTGAGACATTTGGCTTGCTCGGACCGAATGGCGCCGGCAAGACTACACTTATAAGGATACTATCTACACTGATTAAGCCCACAAGCGGCAATGCAAAGGTAATGGGCTTTGATGTGGTAAAAGAGCAGAACGCCGTGAGAAAGGCCATTGGCGTTGTGCCGCAGGCAATGACCAGCGATATGGATTTGACCGGCTACGAGAATATGGACATATACGGCAGGTTCTATGACATGCCGAAAAAGGAGAGGCAGGAGAGAATAGGTTACCTCCTTGGAATGGTTGGCCTTAAAGAAAGGGCAAAGGAGCTTGTCGCGACATATTCAGGCGGCATGAGGAGGAGGCTTGAAATAGCAAGGGGGCTTATACACAAACCCGAGTTACTTATACTTGATGAACCAACCATCGGCCTTGACCCTCAGAGCAGGCATGTTGTGTGGGAGCTTTTGCAGAGATTTCGCAAAGAAGACAGGCTGACCATACTTTTGACAACTCATTATATGGATGAGGCTGAAACCTTGTGCGACAGGGTTGCTATAATAGATTATGGCAAAATAGTAGCCTTAGACACAGTGCCGGGGCTTAAACAGCAGATAACGCAAAAAGACGTGGTAGAAATTGCCTTCAGCGATGTTGATGCCGATAAGGCAGTGGAAGAGATAAAGGCCATCCCCGCTGTTCATACAGCAGTTACAACTGACGGCATACTGCGGGTCTCCGTAGATAACGGCGCTCAGGCAATCCCTGCATTGATGGCAATAATGGAAAGCCTCGGCACAAAAGTTGCATCAGTCACATTAAAACAGCAGACCCTTGAAGATGTGTTTATTCATTTTACCGGCAGGCCTATAAGGGAAGAAGAGGCGAAGAAGGTGAGTTTCTTCATAGGCGCAGGCGTGCCGAGCAAGTGGGGAAGATAGGAGCAGCGCGACCATGACCCGGTTCTTCGCAGTGCTTGAAAGAGATTTAAGAAGATTTGTCAGAAACCCTATAGTAATCGC
>CAZVZI010000206.1:3359-4022 GCA_964631455.1 uncultured Thermodesulfobacteriota bacterium
CATACTCTATCTCGTTATCCTCGGAAATTCATTTCAGGGCGAACTGAAAAATCTCTCCATTGCTGTTGTTGATATGGATAACGGCCCTTACGCACATAGGGTTGTTCAATTATTGCATGTCCTTGAGGCAGGGCCGAAAACAATCAAGATATATCACCTGTCGGACCAGGGAATAGCGCTGGAGAATTTAAAGCAAGGATTGTTAAAGGGCGCGCTTATTATTCCGCCGGATTTCAGCAGGGATGTAATTCACGGCAAAGGCGGCGATCTTGGGCTTTTTCTGGATAATGCAGAATCAATCTCTGCCAATTCAATCCGTTTTGCAATATCAGGGGCATTGGCTGAACTTAAAAATGAGTTTATATCTGTGCGCGAGGAGCAGACAAAAACAAAACTCCGCGAGGTGGAGCTTTATAAAAAAGTGGATTATGACCAGACGCTAATTCCGGGCGTGGTGATTATGGCCATATTCCTCGGCGCAATGACAACAGGCGTATTCAATATCGTGATGGATAAGTTTCTCGGCATTGAGGAGAGTCATTTTCTCACCCCTCTGACAAAGATGGACATCGTCATGGGGCTTATTATAAGCGGCCTTGTCATCACAACCATCATAGCCCTGCTTGTGCTATTTTTCAGATCGCTTATTGCAGGTATCTATCT
>CAZVZI010000207.1:0-3993 GCA_964631455.1 uncultured Thermodesulfobacteriota bacterium
GCATACTTGCAAAAGTGAGGGAACAGGCGCTCCTTGCCATTGAAGAGGCCGATGTTATTGTGTTTCTTATGGATGGCCGTGACGGGTTTGTTGCATCCGACAGGGATGTGGCTGACATCTTGAGAAAGGCCAATAAGCCTATTATCTATGCCGTCAATAAAATAGATACGCAAAAACAGGAGCAGGGGCTCTCGGACTTTTTCAGTCTTGGCATGGAAAATCTTTTTACCGTTTCCGCAGAGCGCGGGATCGGGGTGAATGAACTACTGGATAAAGTCATAACACTGATTCCAAAGGTTGCTGTTAAAGAAAGTGAAGAGGAAAGAATAAAATTAGCTGTGGTTGGCAGGCCAAATGCAGGCAAATCATCTCTCGTAAATAAACTTCTCGGTTACGAACGGGTTATGGTAAGCGATATTCCAGGCACAACAAGGGATGCGATTGATACGGTCTTTACTTATAACAAAAGAAAATATCTGCTCATAGATACAGCCGGCATAAGGAAAAAGACAAAGATTGGCAGAACAGTGGAACGATATTCGGTTATGGCGGCGATAAAGAACATAGAGCGATGCGATGTGGCATTATTGGTTATTGATGCTATGGACGGCGTAACTGAGCAGGACGAGAAGATAGCCGGCCTCATCTATGAAAGGGGGAAAGGATGCATTATCGTAGTCAACAAGTGGGATCTGCCGGAAAAAGAAACAAACACGGTAAAACAATATACGGAGCGGATACGGTGGAAGGTAAAGTTTTTGCAGTTTGCGCCGGTGGTATTTGTGTCAGCCCTTACAGGCCAGAGAGTTTTTAAAATCCTTGAAAATACGGAAGAGACGCTGGCGCAGCTTGAAAAAAGGATACCGACCTCGCAGCTTAATAAGTTTTTTGACGGTTTTAAAAAACAGCATCAGCCGCCGGTATATAAAAACAAGTCCGTAAAATTTTATTATATAACCCAGACAGACATAAAGCCGCCGACATTTGTCGCATTCGTAAATTTTCCGGAAGGCATTCATTTCTCTTACGAAAGGTTTCTTGTAAATCAGATAAGAAAAGCCTTTGGCCTTGATAAAGTTCCACTCTGGCTCTACTTTAGAAAAAGGCAGGGGGGATGATGAAAAAGTTTTTTATTATTATAGCTTACAGCATAAGGGCGTTTTTTTATGATAATTGCCTTACCATGGCTGCGGCCATATCGTTTTACGCTTTATTCTCCCTGCTCCCGCTCATGTTTCTTCTCTTCTCCTTCATAGGTTTTGTCCTTGGAGCAGAGGTATGGCTTTTTGAGCAAATTTTAGGATTTGTGAAAGAAAGTCTTCCGTATTTGAGCGACAGTATCCAGGAGGATATTAAAGGGCTTATAGCCAACAGCAAAGTTTTTGGCTGGATTAGCATCATACTGTTAATCTGGAGCGCTGAGTTTGTAATACTTGCCATAAAGGATGCAATGAACATCATCTTTGGAGAAACGGAAAAAATGGGTTTTATAAAAACAAGGCTGGTTGTATGGGGAATATTTTTTATCTGGTGCATGGTTTTCCTCGTCTCGGTAGGGCTTCCGGTCGCAGCAGAGATTTTAGGCAGGATAAAAATAGCTGCCTTTGGCATAGATATATCCTACTATCTTGCGAGGAGTGTAACCTTTAAATATTTCCTCCCAGTTGTAATTATGGTTATTGCTGTGGCCTTTATATTCAAAATAATGGTCGGGAAAAACATAAAGGCAAGACATGCTATTTTAGGCAGCATAATATTCTCTGTTTTATGGGAGGCGGCAAAACAACTCTTTGCCTTATACATCACACATTTCGGAAGTTTTAACAAGATGTATGGCTCTCTCGGCGCTATTATGATAATGCTTTTATGGATATTTTATTCTGCAATTATATTGCTTTTCAGCGCCGAGTTTATTGCATCTGTAAAGACGCCCAGGAAATGATAACAAGATATTGCGCAGGGATTAGTATTTTGTTATAGTTTTTAGAATTTATTATGATAAGACCTTACAAAAAGATAAACCCGAAAATACATTCAACGGCCTATATTGAAGAGAGCGCTCAGATAATCGGCGATGTTGAGATAGGTGAGCATTCCAGCATCTGGTGCAACGCTGTCCTGCGCGGCGATGTTCACTACATCAAGCTGGGGAAAAGGACAAATATTCAAGACAACTGTGTGCTTCACGGCACAAAGGGTGTTTGGCCTGTGATCCTGGGGGACGATATTACTGTCGGGCACAATGTTACGTTGCACGGTTGTGTAATCAAAGACAGATGTCTTGTAGGCATGGGTTCTATAATACTGGATGGCGCTACTGTCGGCGAAGATTCAATCATAGGCGCGGGCGCATTAGTTACTGAAAAGAGCATAATTCCGCCGAGAAGCCTTGTTCTGGGCATGCCTGGAAAGGTTACAAGACAGCTTAAAGACGAAGAAGTGGCAAGGATTTTAAAATCCGCAAAAAATTACATAGAGTATTCTAAAGACCATAGGGAAGGATAATAATGTTTGACAATCTTGGTCTCATAGCTTTGCTTCAGAAAGGCGGGATTACGGTAATTGTCCTTGCCTTTTTTTCTATACTCTCCATTGGCGTAATGATGGAAAGACTTTGGGTATTCTTTAAATTCAGAAAGAGTCTTAAAACATTTTTCCCGCAAATCCAAAAGGCATTGAAAAACGGTGGAGTGGAAGCTGCGGCGGCAATTTGCGATGAAGATAAACCTACGGCAAGAATTTTTAAGGCAGGGCTTTTAAAATATAGAGAAGGCAAAACAGCAGTTGGAGAGACAATGGAACTGGCGGCAAGACAGGAGATGCTTTTTCTGGAAAAATATTTGGGTATTCTTGGAACAATAGGAAGCACGGCCCCGTTTATAGGGCTTTTTGGCACCGTGCTTGGGATTATCAGGGCATTTCATGACCTTGCTATTGCCGAAGGCGCCGGACCGTCCGCTGTGGCGGACGGAATTGCAGAGGCCCTGGTTGCAACTGCCGCAGGTCTGTTTGTAGCTGTGCCTGCTGTTATGGCATACAATTATTTTACCAGAAGGATAAACAGCCTGAGCATTGAGTTTGAAGGCAAGGCGGCAGAATTTTTGGATGCGCTTTTTGAGGAAAAACAGTGAAAAAATGGAGCCTTGCCAGTAATAACAGGAATAAGATTATCTCCGAGATAAACATTACGCCATTGACCGATGTTATGCTTGTTCTTCTTGTGATTTTTATGGTAACAACGCCCCTTCTGGTCATGCAATCCTTCAAAATCAAGCTGCCGAAGGCGGTTTCGGCGGAGGCTGAGGCAGGCAAGGGCATATCGCTTTCCATTGCAGCCGGAGGGACGATTTATCTGAATAACAAGACAGTTAAAATGGAATGGCTTTTTGATTCAATAAAATCCGAGCTTAAAATTGCATCCGACAGAACCATAATAATAAAGGCGGATAAGGATATTCCGCACGGCATGGTTGTAAAGGTTCTGGACACGGCAAAACGCGCAGGTGCGGAGAAACTCTCTATAGCAACAGAGCCGGAAAAGAACTAAACATGGCAACAAGATACGCCTCCGTTGATATCGGCACAAACACTTTAAGGCTTCTTATTGCAGAAATTATCGACGGGAAATTAAAGCCGATTTTTCTACAACGAATCATAACAAGGCTTGGCGGTGATTATAAAGAGGATGTCGGCATAGCTGCATCGGCTCAGGAAAGGACAATAAAGGCGCTTGAGTTTTTTTCTGAAAAGATTAGAGAGTATGGCGTAAAAGAGGTCAAGGCCGTTGCCACCAGCGTTGTGCGGAGGGCAAAAAATAAAAAAGAATTTTTAAGCGAGGTATTAGAGCAGACAGGGATAGAAGTTAAAGTAATATCGGGCGATGATGAGGCAAGGCTTTCTCTTCTTGGGGTTTTATCCGTTATCAAGGATGCACGGAAAAAATGCCTTGTAGTTGACATCGGCGGGGGAAGCACTGAGTTTATTGCAACAGAT
>CAZVZI010000208.1:0-3982 GCA_964631455.1 uncultured Thermodesulfobacteriota bacterium
AGCAACAAGAGAGATTGATGAAGGCCTTGAAATGGTTGAAGTCCCTTTGCCCGCGCTGTTTACGGTTCAGCAGGGCATTAACAAACCGAGATACGCATCCCTTCCCGGCATTATGAAGGCAAAGAAAAAAGAGATAAGGATATTAGATGCAGGCGCATTGGGCATTTCTCCAAAAGAAATAGGAGTAGATGCGTCGCGGATAGAATTAAGAAAACTGTCTTATCCGCCTGAAAGAAAAAAGGGCAAGGTTTTACAAGGCGATTCAAAGACTGCAACAAATAAACTGGTAAATCTTTTAAGAAACGAGGCAAAGGTTATTTAATGGGTGTCTGGATAATCGCCGAACACAAAACAGGCATCATAACCGACGGCACATTAGAGGCCATAAGCGCAGGCAGGCTTATTGCAGCGCAGTCAGGCTCAAAAATATCGGCAGTGATCCTCGGTCATAATCTTGACGCTCAATCCAATAGACTTTCAGACACGGAAATAGATGATATTTATATATTAGACTCCCCTTCCTTCTCTCGTTATGCCTCGGATGCGTATATTGCCGGCCTTTATCCATTCATCAAAACCCATCAGCCATCTGTCATACTAATACCATCCACATGTCTTGGCAGGGATTTAGCGCCAAAACTTGCGGCAAGGCTTAAGACAGCCTATGTATCCGATGTAAATGGGGTAGAGGTCAACGATAGAAAAACATTCTTCGGCAGGCCGGTTTACGGCGGCAGGCTTGTATCCGCCATTGCCTGTCGCGGTGATAAACCGTGGATTATAACACTCAGGCCGAGGGCATTTGAAAAACCCATTAGCGTCTCAAAAATCTCAAAAATAGAAAAACACCCTGTAGATATATCTCCCGCTTCTATAAGGACGATGGTAAAAGGCATTGAACAGACGCAAAAGGGGTTTGGCCTTACTGAGGCGGATATCATCATCTCCGGAGGCAGGGGAATGAAGGGCGCTGAAAACTTTAAGATATTGGAAGAACTGGCAAATGTTCTGGGCGGAGTTATCGGGGCGTCAGGCGCTGCTGTGGATGCAGGCTGGATGCCGCATTCGGCACAGGTGGGTCAGACAGGCAAAGTAGTGTCGCCCAAACTCTATATTGCCTGCGGCATATCAGGCGCGCCGCAGCACCTGGCAGGCATGTCAACATCCAAATGTATCGTTGCCATAAACAAAGACCCGGATGCGCCGATATTTAAAGTGGCTGACTATGGAATAGTCGGGGATTTGTTTGAGGTTGTGCCTATGTTGATTGAAGAGTTATCCGGATGATAGAGGACAAACCATGAAGCGAATATTAGTCACCGGCGCCACAGGCCAAATCGGCTCTGAACTTATCTCGGCCTTGCGAAAAAGGTACGGGTCTGAAAATGTCGTTGCAGCAGGGCATAGAACGCAGCCTGACAAAGAACTCCTTGAAGCAGGACCTTTTTTGTCCCTTGATGTAAAGGATTTCGTTTCCGTTGAAAAAATTGTAAGGCAGTATCGCATTGATACCATCTATCATTTGGCCGCTCTCCTTTCTGCTGCCGCTGAAAAAGACCCCAAGCTTGCATGGGATGTGAATATGAACGGCCTCCGGAATATACTGGAAGCAGCCCGCAAATTCACCTGCTCTCTTTTTTTCCCCAGTTCCATAGGCGCATTCGGCCCATCAACACCTGCTGAAGACACGCCGCAGGATACTATCCAGCGCCCAACCACCATATATGGGATTACTAAACTTGCAGGCGAACTTCTCTGCGATTATTATTGTCGTAGTTTTGGTGTTGATACCAGAGGCCTCAGGTTTCCTGGCTTGATTTCTTATAAAACCATGCCGCACGGCGGCACTACCGATTATGCGGTTGAGATATTTTATGCCGCTGTCAAAGATAAAAGATACGAATGCTTTCTGAAACAAGGAACGCGTCTTGATATGATGTATATGCCGGATGCTGTCAGAGCAGCCATTGAGCTTATGGAGGCAGACTCGTCAAAACTTATTCACAGGAATGCCTTTAATGTCACTGCCACGAGTTTAGCCCCGGAAGACATCCATGCCGAGATTAAAAAGCATATCCCTGAATTTACCATGACCTATCGGATAGACCCTGTAAGACAGGTCATTGCGGACTCATGGCCGCATAGCATGGATGACAGCGCAGCGCGCAAAGAATGGGGTTGGAAGCCGGAATATGATTTGGCTGCTATGACAAAGGAGATGGTAGAAAAACTCTCCCTCCTTCTTTCCAAGCATGACGGTATCAACTGCATAGAAGATAGTCTGGGAGAGCATGCCAAAAAAGACGTGGGAGGCTAGTTTAAGAATGTTTTAGGATAAATGGCCTTTGAATAAGCCGGTCATTTTTTATCTTTTAATCTTTTCTCAAGATATTCCTTGTCATATTCCAGAGAGCCGATGGTCTCAAGGGCAATAAATACCATAATCCCTGCTGCCATGCCAATCAAAATAGATAGGGTTATGGACACCTGCCGCGGAAGATATGGGTATATCAGCCCAAGCGTCATAATCAACAAAGCAGTAACGATGCTGTATCGTTGGGCTTTCCGGAAAAATATCCTATGACCCTTTGCTCCGCTTTTTTCTTTAATGTCTCGTATAGTTTTTGAGTAATTCAACTCGCAGTAGTGATACTTGACGGATAAGAGTCCTAATTCAGGCAAAAATCTGGTTATAGCGCAATATGCCTCGTAGCCGTCCGTGAGAAGATGATTGTTTTTTTTCATGGCATCCATATCTTTTAAGATATCCAGCAGTTGGTTGGATTCAAGGAGAGTATCCATCTTCATTCCTGTTATGCCGAGGTTTTTGAAAAAGGCAGCCATTTCTCCTGAGATAGGGAGAAAATAATAATTCGGCATAATCTTCAGCCCGGCTTCAGTTATTTCAGCAAATGCCTCCGGGAACCCGCTTTCCTGCAGTTGTGCAAATACATCCTTTTCGAGGGATTGTGTGATGTTTTTGAGTTCGGTATAAACCTTTTTTTTAAAAATGGTATTTTTGAGGAGATAGGCCTTCCATAAGAGTGTTTTTATACCCTTGAAAATCATTGTTTAATTCTACAAGAGGCAGGCGAATTAGTCAAATGAAGCATATAACCGCATACAAAGTCCTTGTCAATATTTATTAAAACTTGTTATTATAGCCGTAAATTCACCTATACTCGGTGAGTGCGGCGCACGAATATTTCATTGAGGCAAGTTATGTCTCTTAAACAATTAGAAAATATACTCTCTAAAAAACTCAATGACCTTAAAGCCAAAGGAACCTTGAAGGGAGAGGAAAAGGTCATTACAGGCATCAAAGAGGCAAGGGATGGTTTTGGCCCGCGCTATCTGCTCGCTGGACAGGGAGAAAAAGAGTTTTTACGCATGAGCTCCAACTCCTATCTTGGCCTCTCCTTAAACAAAGAAATTATACAGGCAGAGGAAGAAGCTTGCAAAAAATTCGGTGCCGGCCCAGGCGCTGTGCGCTTTATCAGCGGCACTTTTGAACCTCATGCTGAACTTGAAAAAAGGCTGGCTCATTTCCACGGAAGAGAGACAGCAATGCTCTTTAGTTCTGCATATTCAACGGTTATGGGGGTGCTTCCCCAGTTTGTAACAGAAGAGACGCTTGTAGTAAGCGATGAACTGAACCATAACTGTATCATCAATGCAATCAGACTCTCCAAACCTGCAAACAAGGCAATCTATCGCCATCTTGACATGAAGGAATTAGAGCGTATCTTAAAGGAAAACATCGGCCAGGCAAAAAGGGCTATAGTAGTAACTGATGGCATCTTCAGCATGAGGGGAGATTATGCGCCTTTGGATAAAATTGCAGAAATCTGTAAAATCTACGAAACAGGATACGAAGAAGGAATTATCACCGTAGTTGATGATTCTCACGGTATCGGCGCATTCGGCAAAACAGGGAGGGGTGTTGAAGAATATACAAATACAAAAGCAGATATACTTGTTG
>CAZVZI010000209.1:0-3975 GCA_964631455.1 uncultured Thermodesulfobacteriota bacterium
TCCGTTTGAGATAGAGGCGGCAAAGAAGAAATATCCAAACCTTGATGTTCTTCTCGCCCATCATCTCGGCTATCACGAAAAACTGGCAGATGTGGCGGTGGAGAGGATTGAACAAGTCAGGAGTCAGAAGATAGAAGTCAAAGGTTCACAGTTTCTAAATCAGCACCCCATTGAGGCAGAAAGTTTTCGTCTGATAGGCGAACAGATTGATGAATCAAGATTTGATGCCATGGAATTGCCGATTGTGAAAAGACTCATTCATACCACTGCGGATTTTGAATATGCGGATTTGGTCAGGTTCGGCAATGGCGCAATTGAGACAGGCATAGATGCAATTTTAAAAGGCGCTGATATAATTACCGATGTGAGGATGATAGAGGTTGGAATAAGCAAGGAAAGGCTGAATAATTTTGGCGGTAAAGTGAGATGCTTTGTGGCGGATGAAGATGTAATTCGGCAGGCAAAAAAAGATAATATAACAAAGACTGCTGCTGCTATGCAAAAGGCCGCAGGATTTATGGACGGCAGTATCGTTGCCGTAGGCAATGCGCCAACTGCGCTGCTGGAACTTATAAAGATGATTAAAGCCGGGCAGGTGCGGCCAGCCCTCGTTATTGGTGTGCCCGTGGGCTTTGTTGATGCGGAAGAATCCAAAGAAGAGTTGATGAAACTGGATATTCCATATATCTCCATCAAAGGCAAAAAAGGCGGCAGCACCGTGGCCGTTGCCATTGTGAATGCCCTGCTTATGTTGGTAGAGGGGAAGCATGCACATCCCTGACGGATATTTGAGCCCCAAGACATGCGGCGTATTATATGCGGCAATGGCGCCGATCTGGTATCTGGCAGCCAGAAAGGTTCAAAAGATCTTGCATGCAAAACAGATACCGCTCCTTGCCCTGGGCGCCGCATTTACCTTTGTCATCATGATGTTCAACATCCCCATCCCCGGCGGTTCTACAGGCCACATGGTGGGTGGCGTTATTGTGACGTGCGTGCTTGGGCCGTGGGCGGCGGTTATATCGTTGTCTTTGGCGCTAACGATTCAGGCGCTTTTGTTTGGCGATGGAGGCATTACAACCTTGGGGGCCAATTGTTTTAATATGGCCTTTATCATGCCGTTTGTAGGCTATTATGTATATCATGTTGGTATGGCAGGCAGCCCCGGCCAGAAGAGGAGATGGGTTGCTATCGCCCTCGCAGGCTATATTGCCATAAACATGACTGCATTGGCAGCGGCAGTTGAATTGGGCATACAGCCTATTATCGCCAGCTTGCCTGACGGGAGGCCGTTATATGCCCCATATCCTTTGTCAGTTGCAATATCTGCTATGGCAGCAAGCCACCTCTTATTTTTTGGGCCTATAGAGGCAATCGGCACTGCTATGGTTGTTTCCTATGTCTTCAAAGCAAATGAGGCTATGCTCTACAAGCCTGCGGCAAATCCACTCAAGCCGCTATGGATAGCGCTCATAATACTGATAATACTTACACCTTTAGGTCTTTTGGCTAAGGGTACCGCATGGGGCGAATGGGCATCAGAGGAATTGATAGCGCTTCTTGGTTATGTCCCTGAAGGACTTAAGGATCTTGAGGGGGTATGGACAAGCCTCATGCCTGATTATAATATTCCAGGATTTGACAGCCGCGCAAAATCAGCATTAGGTTATGTTATTTCCGCTGCCGCAGGAAGCAGCATCATCGTGCTGATAATATATCTGGCAGGTAAAATATGGAAAAGGTAAATATTCCGGAGTGGCTTAAAAAAACAGGGGAGGATTTTTGCCCATCCTGCGCCGGCGGCAGGAGTAAGGGTTTTATTGAGAAAAACATAGAGGCCATCGCCTCTTTTATAAAAGAGGTCCTTGAACCTGAGGGTTTTGCAAACAAAAAAGGCCTTCTTCAGGCAATAGACCCAAGGGCGAGGCTTTTGGGCATACTGTTATTCATGATTGCAGCAGCCCTTCTCAATAGTGCATTGCCAATTATAGTGCTTCTATCACTTGTTATCCTTGTTGCGGCTGCTTCAAGGGTAGATGCAATGGTTCTATTAAAGAGGGCGCTGCCGGCTCTTATATTTACATTTTTTCTGGTTTTACCCGCTGCGTTTAATTTCATAAACCCAGGCGCCCCTATTATAACCATATTCACGCGGGATGCCTTTTATTTGTATATATCAAAACAAGGATTGGAAGGAATAGCCGTATTTTTATTGAGGGTAGGAACAATGGTTTCTTTATTGTCGCTCTTTATGCTTACCACAAACTATCCGGATGTCTTTAGGGCGCTGCAAAGTTTTCCAATCCCGAAAATCTTTGTTGCAGCCCTTTCCATGACATTCAGATATATCATGGTTCTGATAAAGGTTGCAGAGGACAGCCATCTTGCAAAAAAGGCAAGGACTATAAAACCATTAACATTAAAACAAGGCCGCGGATGGCTGGCTTCAAGAATATGGCTTATCATGGAGCGGTCTATGGAGACAGCGGAAGATGTTTATCTTGCCATGGCAGCCCGTGGATTTTCCGGCGAGGTAAAGACCATGACCGTCTTTAAGATGAAAGGGCGGGATTATGGGTGGATAGGGCTTTCGATATTTATTCTGCTTTTGGCGGTGCAATTATAGTTGTAATTATGCCGGAACCTATATTCAACATAGAACGTGTCAGTTATCGTTATGGCGATAAATATATCGGCCTTAAAGATATAAACATGCAGGTTAATAGCGGTGAAAGTCTGGCCATTCTCGGCGCCAACGGAAGTGGAAAGTCAACATTGTTAAAGATCATGGCCGGCCTTGCCTTTCCTGCGGACGGTTCCATAACAGCTTTAGGTAAACCTTTGACGCAAGAGATGTTGAGCGGAGAATTTGCCGGGTTTTTCAGAAGCAAAGTAGGCTTTATATTTCAGGAGCCGGATGTTCAAATATTTTGTCCGACGGTTTGGGATGAGATTGCGTTCGGCCCGCTGCAATTAGATATGCCAAAGAATGAAGTAAGACAGCGGGTTGAGGATACGTTGAGGATGCTTGGCATCATGGCATTAAAGGACAGGCAGCCGCATCACTTAAGCGGGGGTGAGAAAAAGAAGGTTGCCATCGGCTCTGTCCTTTCCCTGAATCCCGATGTGCTGCTTTTAGACGAGCCGACAAACGGCCTTGATCCCAGGACGCAGGTGTGGCTATTTGAACTGCTGGCAGGGTTAAGGACGGTGAAAAAAACCATCATCATGGCAACCCATGATTTGAGCATTGTAGAGGATTTGACTGACAGAGTGGCAGTATTGAGCGAGGAGCATACAATTGTGGCGGATGGAAGCCCAATAGAGATTTTGAAGGATAAAGATATGCTCCTCAAGGTCAACATCATCCACGAGCATACCCACAGGCACGGGGATATTACGCACATTCACAGTCATGGGCCGTTTGCGAGGCATGATGAGCATGAAGGGGGTGATAAATGAGATAGTTAAAAATATTTTAGATGTATGATTATAAATATTCATGGAATGAAATTGAGGAAAGAGGTGAGAATCCTCTGCTGTCCCGCAACTGTAAGGGAAACGAAAGCCAAATTAAACCACTGTCCTAATATGGATGGGAAGGTTGGCAAGTAGATAGTCCCGAGCCAGGAGACCGTTCATTCCAAAAAACCTCGATGAAAGGAGAAGGAAATGAAAAAGATCTTTATTATAGTTGCTGTAGTATTATTTACAGTTTGGCATCACTCTGCCATGGCGGAGAGTCAGGAGTCAAATAAGGCAGGCGATATGTCTATTGAGGAACTTAAAACAAGAGTTGGAAAGATAGAAGATATGCTGAAGGAGCAAGAGGTGGTTGACGAACTTGGGCATAAACTCCATCCAATTCACAGTATTTACGGTCTCAAGATAAGCGGCGGGCTTACCATAACAGGCCAGAGAACGAATTACCAGAACAGTAGAGGCGCAGGCGCAATATCGGCGGACATTGCATTG